>DASXNK010000194.1 GCA_036495095.1 Candidatus Dormiibacterota bacterium
GGCGCGCTGCAGGGCGACCTCCGCCATGCCCACCCTGACCAGGTTGCGGAGGCCGAGCTCGAGCGCCGCCCGGGGGAGGTGCCCGCAGGCCACCCGGAGACCGCCGAGACCGCCGAGCGCCCCGCTGGCGGCGTTGGCGAGGGCGGTGCGGCGGCGCACCAGGTTGGCGCTCTGGAAGACCATGGCGATGCTCCGCCGCGCCTGCTGCAGCCGCCGGTCGTCGAGGGTGGTGAGCTCCTGGCCGGCCACCCGCACCGTGCCGGCGCTGGGCTCGATCAGCCGAACCGTGCAGCGCATCAGCGTCGACTTCCCGCTGCCGTTGGGGCCGAGGATGGCGGTGACCTCACCGGCACGCGCGGCCATGTCGACGCCGTCGAGCACCAGCCGGTCGCCGAAGCGCCTGCTCAGGCCGGAGACCTCGAGGAGCGGCTGCCCCGGCGCGGCGGGCGACCCCGGCGCCGGCCGCCGGACCGCGGGTGCGATCGCCATGGCGTCCGGCTCCGGCTACTTCGGGAGGTTGTTGAGATCGAGCTTCAGCGTCGAGACCAGGTCGCGGATGGTGGTGTAGGCGCTGTCCGGCTGGGCCGTGAACCCGGGGCCGAGGAGCACCTTGCCGGGGTCGGCGACGGTGCTCAGGTCGATGGCGGCGAGGGCCGCGGACAGCTTCTTCGTGAAGGAGGCGGGCAGGTCGCCGCGGACGCAGATCGGGTCCTGGGGGATGGGATCGGACTGCCACAGGGTGACGTAGTCCGCCGGCTTGTACTCACCGGACGCGGTCGCCGACGTGATCGTGTTGCTGTTGAGCTCACCGGCGTCCACCTTCCTGTTGCGGATCGCCTCGAAGGCCGCGGTGTGGCTGCCCGCGTAGAGCGCCTGCACGCCGGTGTCGGGGTCGATGCCGGACTTCTTCAGCGCGTAGGCGGGGAACAGGTGGCCCGAGGTCGACGCCACGTCGCTGTAGGCGAAGCTGTGGCCGGCGACGTCGGCGAGCCTGGCGATGCCCGACCCCTGGGGGCTCACGATGCTGGCGGTGTAGGTGGCCGGCCCGCCGCTCCTGTCGGTGTAGGTGGCCACCGCCTGCGCCCTCGCCACCTGGTGGGCGAGCACGTAGCCGAGCGGGCCGAACTCGCCGATCTCCAGCTTGCCGTTGCGCATCGCCTCGATCTCGGCGGTGTAGTTGGTGGCCACGGTCAGCTCGACGGTGCAGCCCAGCTTCGTCCCCAGCTGCTGGGCCACCGACTGGAGCACGGGGAGCAGCTTGGCGGCGTCGTCGTAGGGCTCGACGCCCATCCGCACGGTGCCGTTGTTGGGACAGGTGAACCCGGCGGCGGTGGCCGCCGTGCCGGTGGTCGGGGTCGACCCTCCGCAGCCGGCGAGCGCGAGGATCGCCAGCGCCGGCGCGGCGGTGAGCCCGCGCCGCAGCGCCGGGGTCGGTCGGAGGTGCTCTCGTCTCGAATCCATCGCCCCTCTCTCCACGCCACCGTCGCCCGCAATCACCACGAGCGCACCGCGACGCCATCTTGTCTAGATGATCGCCATGGGAGCACACCGGCGGGGCGCAGCGGGATTGCAGACGATGCGGAGGCGGTTAAGGCATGGAAAAGCGTGAGACTCGCGCCGGCCGCGGTCAGCCGGACTGGCCGGTCTCGCCGACCCGGTGGATGCGCAGCAGGTTGGTGGACCCGCTCTCGCCGGTCAGGGTGCCGGCGACGATGACGACGAGGTCGTCGGGGGCGCAGCGGCCGAGGTCGAGCATCGCCCGCTCGACCTGCAGCACCATCTCGTCGGTGTGGCCGGCGAGCGGCACCACGAAGGTCTCGACCCCCCAGGTCAGCGCCAGCTGGCTGCGCACCGCGGCGTGGGGGGTGAACACCAGGATGGGGATGTGGCAGCGGTGGCGGGAGAGCCGACGCGCTGACATGCCGGTCTCGGTGAAGGCGACCAGCGCCTGGGCGTCGACCGACAGCGCGACCTCCGGGGCCGCCGCGGCGATCGCCTCGGCGGGGGTGGTCGAGGCGGGTGAGGGCAGCGTGGCCAGCCCCGCCCGCTCGGTGGCGACGATGATCCGGGCCATGGTGTTCACGGTCTCCACCGGGTAGGCGCCCACGCTGGTCTCACCGGAGAGCATCAGGGCGTCGGCGCCGTCGAGCACCGCGTTGGCGACGTCCGAGACCTCGGCGCGGGTGGGCCGGGGATCGTGGGTCATCGACTCCAGCATCTGGGTGGCGACGATCACCGGCTTGCAGCTCTCCCGGGCCAGGCGCACGGCGCGCTTCTGGATCAGGGGCAGCTGTTCGAGGGGCATCTCCACCCCGAGGTCGCCGCGCGCCACCATCAGGCCGTCGAAGGCGGCGACGATGTCCGCCAGCCGGTCGACGGCCTCCTCGCGCTCCAGCTTGGCGATCACCGGCACCCGCCGGCCACAGGCGTCCATGACCTGGTGGACCGCCTCGATGTCCTCGGGGCGGCGCACGAAGGAGAGGGCCACCAGGTCGACGCCCATCGCCAGCGCGAAGCGCAGGTCCTCGGTGTCCTTGTCCGACAGGGTGGGCACGCTCATCCGCACCCCGGGCAGGGTCAGGCCCTTGTGGTCGGAGACCACGCCGCCGTCGACCACGGTGCAGAGCACGTCGTTGCCGCTGGAGCCGAGCGCGCGCAGGCGGATCCGCCCGTCGTCGATGAGCAGGGTGTCGCCGGCGGTGACGTCGTGGGGCAGCGCCGCGTAGCTGGTGGTCGCCCGGTGGCTCGAGCCCGCGAGCACGTCCCCGGGGTCGTGGCCGGTCTCGGCGGTGACGGTGAAGAGGGCGCCGCGCTCGAGGAGCGCCGTCCCCCCCTCGAAGCTGCCCAGCCGCACCTTCGGCCCCTGGAGGTCGGCGAGCACGCCGACGGCGCGGCGGCGGGCGTCCGCGGCCTCCCGGACCAGGCGGTAGGTGGCGAGGTGCTGCTCGCGGGTCCCGTGGGAGAAGTTCAGGCGGGCGACGTCCATGCCGGCGTCGATCAGCGCACCGATGGTCTCGGGGGTCTGGCTGGCGGGGCCGAGGGTGCACACGATCTTGGCTCGCCGCGCCCTGAAGGTCCCCCTGCGTTCGCCGGGGTGCGGCGAGTCGAGAAAGGATTCGAGAAGAGCGTCCATCGACGGTACCTCCGGGGGTGCAGATCGGGCACCGCGTCGTCCGCGGCCGCTGCTCACACCCGATGCTGGGCGGAGGGGCCGGCAGGGCTGCCGGCGGTGCCACCGCCATCGGCGCGTCGTTCTCCATGCTACGCGCCCCCGGAAGGCCACCGCGTTGTTCGGCCCGCAACAAGTCGCGATCGTCCGGTTATGGCACCGGAGGCCGGTTCGCGTCAGCCCGTGTCACCCCGGTTCAGCCGTCGAAGTCGAGGGTGACCGCCGGGCTGGCCGGGTGCGACTGGCAGGCGAGCACGAACCCGGCCTCGACCTCGTCGGGTTCGAGGGCGTGGTTGCGGTCCATCGTCACCGCGCCGCTCAGCACCCGCGCCCGGCAGGTGCCGCAGACCCCGTCCTTGCAGGCATAGGGTGCGTCGCTCCGCACCCGCAGCACGGCATCGAGGATCGGCTCGGCGCCGGCGCCGAGCTCGAAGCTGGAGCTGCGGCCGTCGAGGACCACGGTGACCCGGCTGCCGCCCCCGGCGGGCCCGGCGGGCACCGCGCGACCGGGGGCGGCGCGGTCGGCGCCGGCGTGGAACAGCTCGGAGTGGAGCCGCGACCCCTCCACCCCGCGCCCGAGCAGGGTGGCGCGCGCCTCCTCGATCATCGCCCGCGGACCGCAGAGGAACCACTCGTCACCGCCGCCGGGGAGCAGCACGTCGAGCAGACGGCCCAGCCGTTCGCCGTCCAGCCGGCCGTTCAGCAGCTCCGCCTCCTGCTCCTCGCGGGAGAGCACGTTGACCAGCTGGAAGCGCTCGCAGAACCGGTTCTTGAGGTCGAAGAGCTCCTCCAGGAACATGATCCCGGCGGTGGTGCGGTTGCCGTACAGGAGGGTGACCCGGCTGCGCGGCTCGACCGCCAGGGTGGTGGCGACGATCGAGAGCACCGGGGTGATGCCGCTGCCCACGGCGACGGCGACGTGCTGCCGGGCCCGGCCAGGGTCGAGCGGGGCGTGGAACCGCCCGGTCGGGGTCATCACCTCGAGGGTGTCGCCGGCGCGGAGCCGGGTGTGCGCGTACCCGGAGAACACCCCGCCGTCGAGACGCTTCACGGCGATGCGCAGCACCCCCGAGCCCGCCGGGGTGCAGATCGAGTAGTTGCGCCGCGCCTCGTCGCCGGCGACCGGGCAGCGCACCGAGACGTGCTGGCCCTGGGTGTGGCGGTAGGCCTCGCGGAGCCGCCCCGGCACCTCGAAGGTGATGGTGACGGAGTCGTCGGTGAGCGGCTCGACGGCGGCCACCCGCAGCTCGTGGAGGACGGCGTGGCGCGGTGCCGCGGGCGCCGCCCCGGGCGCCGTGCTCACCGGTGGGCCCTGAGGTGGGGGAAGGGCTCGCGGCAGGCGTGGCAGCGGCGCAGCGCCTGGCAGGGGCTGGCGGCGAACCGGCTGAGCGGCTCGGTGTGCGCCGACCCGCACTGCGGGCAGGGCACGTCCGGATCGACGGCGGTCCCCGGGGGTGGGGGAGGGGCGATGCCCTCGGCGGCGAGCCGCGACCGGCCCCGGTCGGTGATCAGGTCGGTGGTCCAGGCGGGGGAGAGCACGGTGCGCACCTCCACCTCGGCGTGGCCGTGCTCGCGCAGCCGGGACTCGACGTCCTCACGGATCGCCGCCAGCGCCGGGCAGCCGGAGTAGGTGGGGGTGATCTCGACCACCACGACGCCGCCGTCGAGGCGCACCCCGCGGAGGATGCCGAGGTCCTCGATGGTGAGCGCGGGGATCTCCGGGTCGGCGACGTCCGCGACCAGGGCGCGCACCCGCGCGGTGGCGTCCACGGCTACCAGCGCGCCCCCGCGTGGGAGCGGTGGAGGTGCTGCATCTCCGCGAGCAGGCGGCCGAAGCACTCGGTGTGCAGGCCGCGCCGACCCCCGGTGGGTCCCCAGGAGCCCTCGGGCCGGGCCAGCGTCGCCTCGGCGAGCACCGCGTCCACCGCGCTGTCCCAGGCGGGCCGCAGCGACGCCGGGTCGGGTGCGAGGCCGGCGGCGGCGGCGCGGCCGGTCACCTCGTCGGTCTCGAAGAGCTCGGCGGTGTGGGGCCACATCCGGTCCAGCGCCGACTGCATCCGCCGGTGGCTCTCCTCGGTGCCGTCGCCGAGGCGCACCGTCCAGCCGGCGGCGTGGTCGCGGTGGTAGTCGACCTCCAGCACGGCCTTCGCCGCCACCGCGGCCAGGGTGGGGTCGGTGGAGCCGAGCAGGCCCTCGAGCAGGCCGAGCTGGTACGTGGAGTAGAGCAGCTGGCGGGCGATCGTGACCGCGAAGTCGCCGTTCTCCTGCTCCACCAGCAGGCAGTTGACGAACTCCCGCTCGTCGCGGAGGTAGGCGAGGTCGTCCTCGTCGCGGCCGCGACCCTCGAGCTCGCCCGCGTGGGTGAGCAGCATCCGCGCCTGGCCGAGCAGGTCGAGCGCGATGTTGGTGAGGGCGACGTCCTCCTCGAGCTCGGGGGCGAGCGAGGCCCACTCGGCGAGGCGGTGGGAGAGGATCAGCCCGTCGTCGCCGAGCCGGAGCGCGCACGCCGCCCGGAGGTCGGCCTCGGTCACAGGTTCCTCACCTCGTCGGGGATGTCGTAGAAGGTGGGGTGGCGGTACACCTTGTCGGCGGCGGGCGCGAAGAACGGGTCCTTCTCGTCGGGGGACGAGGCGGTGACCGCGTTCGCGGGCACCACCCAGATGCTGCAGCCCTCGCCGCGGCGGGTGTAGACGTCGCGGGCGTTGCGCAGCGCCATCTCCGCGTCGGCGGCGTGGAGGCTGCCGGCGTGGGTGTGGGAGAGGCCGCGCCGGCTGCGCACGAACACCTCCCACAGCGGCCAGCCGCGCTCCTCGGTCATTCCGCGGACCCCCGCGCGCGGCGGCGCCGCTGCTTCTCGGCGTGGACGAGCGCCGCCTCGCGCACCCAGCGTCCCTCCTCGTGGGCGGCGACGCGGTGGGCGATGCGCTGGCGGTTGCAGGGCCCGTCGCCGCGGACCACGGCGCGGAACTCGTCCCAGTCGATGGCGCCGATGTCGTGGTGGCCGCGCTCCGGGTTCCAGCGCAGCTCCGGGTCGGGGAGGCTGAGCCCGAGTACCACAGCCTGGGGCACGCAGATGTCGACGAAGCGCTGACGCAGCTCGTCGTTGGAGTGGCGCTTGATCCGCCACGCCATCGACTGTGCGCCGTGCGCGGAGTCGCCGTCGGGGGGCCCGAACATCATCAGCGTCGGCCACCACCAGCGGTTCACCGCGTCCTGGGCCATGGCGTGCTGTGCGGCGGTGCCGTGGGCGAGGGTGTGGAGCAGCTCGAAGCCCTGGCGCTGGTGGAACGACTCCTCCTTGCAGATCCGGGTCATCGCCCGCGCGTAGGGACCGTAGGAGCAGCGGCAGAGCGGGATCTGGTTGGTGATGGCGGCGCCGTCGACCAGCCAGCCGATGGCGCCGACGTCGGCCCAGGTGAGGGTCGGGTAGTTGAAGATCGTCGAGTACTTCTGACGGCCGCGGTGGAGCAGGTCGAGCAGCTGCTGGCGGCTCACCCCGAGGGTCTCGGCGGCGGCGTAGAGGTAGAGGCCGTGGCCGGCCTCGTCCTGCACCTTCGCCATCAGGATCGCCTTGCGGCGCAGCGACGGCGCCCGGGTGATCCAGTTGCCCTCGGGCTGCATCCCGATGATCTCGGAGTGGGCGTGCTGGGCGATCTGGCGGACCAGGCTGGCGCGGTAGGCGTCGGGCATCCAGTCGCGGGGCTCGACCCGCTGATCGGCCTCGATGGTGCGCTGGAAGTGCTCCTCGAGGGCCCCGGTGGCCGTCGCGTCCATCAGATCCCGCTCGCCCCCGTCCGAACGTTCGGTCGTGTACTATCGAGTGTACCGGAGGGGCTCCAAACCGTGTCAAGGCTACTCGCGCAGGCGCCTCCGAGTCCGCACAATCAACGGGTCAGGCGATCAGGGGAAGAACCATGAGCGCACGCGGAGCGCCGGGGGCCGGCGCCGCCTCCGCCGCCGCGCCGCGCCAACGCTCCGGCGAGCGCGTCGCCTACACGCCCCAGAGCCTCCTCGCCGTGGCCGTCGAGGCCTTCAACCAGCGCGGCTACGATGGCACCAGCATGGAGGACCTGGCCCATGCCACCGGCATCACCAAGTCCTCGATCTACCACCACGTGCGCAGCAAGGAGGAGCTGCTGCGGCTGGCGGTGAGCCGTGCCCTCGACCGGCTCTTCGCGATGCTCGAGCAGCCCGAGGCCTGCACCGGCCGCTCCATCGACCGGCTCGAGCACATGGTGCGCTCCTCGGTGCAGGTGCTCGTCGACGAGCTTCCCTACGTCACCCTGCTGCTGCGGGTGCGGGGCAACACCGACGCCGAGCAGTGGGCGTTGCAGCGCCGCCGCGAGTTCGACCGCAGGGTGTCGGAGATGGTCCGCAGCGCCGTCGAGGACGGCGACCTCCGCGACGACGTCGACCCCCGCCTGACCACGCGACTGCTGTTCGGCATGATCAACTCGGTGGTGGAGTGGTACGAGCCCTCGGGCACCGGCTCGGCCACCGAGCTCGCCGACGCGGTGATGCGGCTCGCCTTCGACGGCCTGCGGCGCCGCGACCCCGCGACGTGAGCGCCGCCGACGAGCTCGCCCGGAGCTGCGCCGACGCCATCCTGGCCCGCGACACGTTCGCCCGCCAGCTCGGCGTCGAGATCCTCGAGGTCGGCACCGGGCACGCGGTGGCGCGGCTGCGCACCGGCGACGGCATGGTCAACGGGATCGGCACCGTCCACGGCGCGGTGGTCTTCGCCCTCGCCGACATCGCCTACGCGATCGCCTGCAACAGCCACGGGATGGCCACGGTGTCGCGCAGCGCCGAGGTGATCCACACCGCCCCCGCCCACCCCGGCGACGTGCTGCTGGCGACCGCCGCCGAGCGCACCCGGATCGGCCGCAACGGTGTCTACGACGTCACCGTGCGGCGCGAGGACGGCGCCGTGGTCGCCGAGTTCCGCGGCCAGAGCCGGTCGCTGGGCGGTGCCCTGGTCACCGACCCGGAGAACGGCGCCGCCTGAGCCCCGGCTCAGGCGGAGCGGCGGCGCCGGGCCGGCGGTGAGGCCGCCTCGCCGGGGGGGTCGGCGATCGGCGCCGCCCGCCGGCGGGGGGCGCGGGGACGGGCCCGGGCGGTCTCGGAGCGGCGGCCGGTGAGGGCCACGGGCACCTCCTCGGTGAGCACCCCGTCGCTGATCCGCACCACCCGTGCCGCCACCGCGGCGATCTCGGGGTCGTGGGTGATGAGCACGATCGTCCGGCCGTCGCCGTGGAGCTGGTTGAGGATGGCGAGGATCTCGGCGGTCGAGGTGGTGTCGAGGTTGCCGGTGGGCTCGTCGGCGAGGATCAGCTCGGGGTCGGTGACCAGGGCGCGGGCGATGGCGACGCGCTGCTGCTGGCCGCCGGAGAGCTCGTTCGGGGTGTGGTCGACGCGGTGGTCGAGGCCCACCATCGAGAGCGCGGCCAGCGCCTTCTCGCGCCTCCCCCGGGCGCGGCGGTAGAGCAGCGGCAGCTCGACGTTGCGCCAGGCGCTGAGCTTCTTCAGCAGGTGGAACTGCTGGAACACGAACCCGATGCGCAGGTTGCGGATCCGCGCCAGCTGGTCGTCGCTGAGGCGCATCACGTCGTCGCCGGCGAACAGGTAGCGTCCCGTGCTGGGCACGTCGAGGCATCCGAGGATGTTCATCAGCGTCGACTTGCCGGAGCCGGACGGTCCGATGATGGCGACGAAGTCACCACGGTTGACCTCCAGCGACACCGAGCGCAGCGCCTGCACCATGGTCTCGCCGGCGCCGTAGTTCTTGGAGACGTTCTCCAGGGTGAGGACGGCGGGGCCGCCGCTCACCGAGCACCCGTGGGATCGAGAGCCACCGCCATCCCTCCACCGTCCCTCTCCTTGCCGCCGCCAGTCGAGCATCGGGGCTGCGGTTCAAGAGCGGCGTAAGACCCGGGTAAGAGGTTGGCAAGAGACGGTATCAGCCTCCGGCGTTCTCGCCGCCTGAGGGGAGCCGCAGCGCCAGCAGGGCGCCGAGGGCGGCGAGCGCCGCGGTGACCATCACGGTGTGGAGCAGGGTGCCGCCGGGGAGGGGGAGGAGGACGTCGCCGTGGAGGAGCACCAGCCGCTGCGGCAGAGTCCCCGCGGCCGCCTGCGACCCCGGCGACCACGCCGGCACCGCCAGCGCCGACCCGAGCACCGCGGTTCCCGCGGCGGCGGGGATCAGCACCGAGACGGCGGCGACCCCGGCGGCCCGCCCCACCCGCGCCGACGGGGCGATCGCCGCCGCCACCAGGGGGGCCAGGGCGATGCCGAGGGCGGCGGCGCGCAGCGACGACCAGAGCAGCAGCCGCGCCACCCCGGAGGGGGGCACGCCGTGGAGCATGTAGGTGGCGACGGCGACGGCGAGCAGGCCCCCGGCCACCGGCCAGCGCGCCCCCAGCCGGTCCCGGAGCGGCATCGCCGCCGCCATCGACCCGGCGGCGAGCGCCGCGGGCAGCAGCAGCGCCATCCCCACCTGCAGACCGCCGGTCGCGCCCGCGCCCTGGAGCAGCAGGGGCACGTCGACGAGCCCGCCGAAGAGCTCGGCCACCGCCACCGCGAGCAGCGGCAGGACGAGCAGCACCTCGGCGGACCCCAGCCGTCGGAGGTCGACGAGCGGCTCGGGCACGGAGAGCTCGACCACCGCGAGGAGGAGGACGCTGACCAGGCTCACGGCGAGCAGGCCGAGCACCGGGTACGAGCCCCAGCCCCACGCGGCGCCCTGGAGCAGGGCCAGGAGCAGCGCCCCCAGCGCCAGCGCCGCGGTGGCCATCCCCGCGGGGTCGGGCCGGGCGCCAGGCTCGCCGGGGGCCCGGGGCAGCGACAGCCGGGCGCAGGCCAGCGTCGCGACTCCGAGCGGGAGCATCAGCAGGGGCGGGATCCGCCACTCCAGGTGGCCGGCCAGCCAGGCGCCGAGGGCGGGGGAGAGGGCGGGCGCCAGCAGCAGCCCCCCGCCGAGCGGGCCGGCCACCCAGCCGGTCCGGGGCCGGACCCGGCAGAGCAGCGCCACCGCCGCCGGCAGCAGCAGGCCGGCGGCCGCTCCCTGGACGGCCCGGAGGCCGAGGAGCACGCCGAGGTTCCAGGAGAGGCCGGCGAGCGCCGAGGCGGCGACCAGCGCGGCGACCGACCAGCGCAGCAGCCGGGCGGCGCCGATGCGGTCGCCCAGCCCGGCGGCGACCGGCACCGCCATCCCCATCGCCACCAGGTACAGGGTGACGGTGAGCCTGGCGTCGGGCGCGGAGGCGCCGAGGGAGGCGTGGAGCGACGGGATCGCCGCACCCGGCAGGGTGGCGCCGAGCAGGGCGAGGGTCGCCGCGGCGGTCAGCACGGCGGTGGCGAGCCCGGGTCGGGTCGTGGTCGGGGGCGGGGCCGAGGGCCGGGTCATCGCCGCCGCACGGCGCCGGGGCGCGGCCGCGGGCCGGGTCGCCGGCTTCGGCGCCACCGGCCGGGCCTTCGGCGTCGCCGCCGCCGGGCGCGGCCTCGCCGCGGTGGCGGTGGCGGTGGTGCCCCCTGCCGGACGGCGTGCAGGCCGTCCGGCGGGGGGCGGTGCCGGCAGCTGTTCCCCCGCGGATGCCGCCAGCGAGGCGGGCAGCTCCGCGAACGCCTCGACGGCGAGCGCGCGGGTGCGCGCTGTCCCCTCACCCGTCACCTCCGGCCGCCGGGCCCGGGGCCGCTCCGTCCGTCCTTCAGGCCTCGCCATCGTGGAGTACAACGGGCTGGTGCCGACGTTCTTGTGGCCTCCGTGGTGATCGAGGCCTTCGACCGCAGGATCCGGGCCTACGTCACCCGGGACGAGGGTGGCCCCGGCTTCGCGGCCCCGGCGGCGGCGATGGCGGCGAGGCTGGGCCTGCACCCGCTACGCTGATCCCATGCCGGTGATCCGCAACTGCGACAACTGCGGGCGGCCGTTCCCGATCTACCGCCTCGCCGGCGTGCTGCTCGACGGCCGCATCCAGGAGCTCTGCCCGCGCTGCTGCTCGACCGAGCACGCGCGCCTCGAGCAGCCCTACGCGCCGCGAACCGATCAGGGCGCCATCCAGCCGAGCACCAGCCGCGACGTCTGGTAGGCGGCGGGTGGCGCCGACCGACTTCGCCGCGCGGCTGCGCGAGGCGTGCGAGCGCAGCGGCTCGCTGCTCTGCGTCGGCCTCGACCCGACCGGCTGCGCCACCGCAGCGGAGGCGGAGCGTCTCTGCGCGGAGCTCCTCGAGGCGACCCTCGACCAGGTCTGCGCGGTCAAGCCCAACGCCGCCTTCTTCGAGCAGCACGGGGCCGCCGGCTGGCGGGTGCTGGAGGGGCTGCGCGCCCGGGTCCCGGCCGACCGCATGCTCATCGTCGACGGCAAGCGCGGCGACATCGGCAGCACCGCGGAGGCCTACGCCCGCGCCCTCTTCGACGGTCTCGGCGCCGATGCGGTCACCGTCAACCCGCTGATGGGGGAGGACGCGGTCCGTCCCTTCCTGGAGCGGCCCGGGCGGGGTGCGTTCCTGCTGGCGCGCACCAGCAACCCCGGCGCCACCGACCTGCTCGAGCGCCGCCTCGACGACGGCACCCCGGTGTTCGCCCACCTCGCCACCCTGGCGATGCGCTGGGACCCGGGCGGCGCGGTCGGGCTGGTGGTGGGGGCGACCGCTCCCGACGCGGTGGCGGCGCTGCGCCGGCTGGCGCCGTCGGCGCCGCTGCTGCTCCCCGGGGTGGGCGCCCAGGGCGGCGCCGTCGAGGCGGCGGTCGCCGCCGGGCTCGACGCCGCGGGCGGCGGCGTGGTGGTCAGCGTCAGCCGCGGCATCGCCGCCGCGCCCGAGGGACCGGCGGCGGCGGCGCGGCACTGGCGGGAGCGGATCGAGACCGCCCGCGAGGGTGCCCGGGCCGGGCGCTGACCGCGCCCCGGATGTCTAGACTGCCGGGGGGGAACGGCGCGCCGGCGCCCGGAGGAGAAGGATTGCCCACCGCCACCATCGAGGTGAGCGGGCACATCATCGACTCGATGATGCTCCCGCGCATCTTCGACGTGGTCATGGACCTCGGCGGGTCCTTCAAGGTCGACGAGTTCCGGGTCGGCCAGAACCCCGACGAGCGCAGCTTCGCGCGCATCACCCTGAGCCACGACGACGCCCGCGGCCTGCGCGCCATCGTCGCCGCCTGCCAGCAGCAGGGGGCGGTGCGGGTCGACGGCGCCGCCGCGCGCACCGAGCCCGCCCCCCGTGACGGCGTCCTCCCCGACACCTTCTACTCGACCAGCAACCAGCCCACCGCGGTGCGCGTCGCCGAGGCCTGGCTGGAGGTCGAGGACATCGAGATGGACTGCGGGGTCGTGGTCGACGGCGGCCGGGCCCGCTGCGTCGCGGTCACCGAGGTCCGCGCCGGCGACCGCATCGTGGTCGGCCACGACGGCATCAAGGTGTCGCCGGTGGAGCGCTCGCGCAGCAGGGAGATCTTCGGCTTCATGACCAGCTCGGTCTCCGCCGAGAAGCCGAAGCACCTGATCATCCGCGAGCTGGCGAACACGATGCGCGAGATCCGCGCCCGCGACGGCCGCATCTGCATGGTGGCGGGGCCGGCGGTGATCCACACCGGGGCGGGCGTGCACCTCAGCCGGCTGATCGCCTCCGGATGGATCGACGTGCTGTTCGCCGGCAACGCGCTCGCCGCCCACGACATCGAGTCGCAGTTCTTCGGCACCTCGCTCGGCATCAACCTCCGCGACGGCCTCCCCGTCGAGTCCGGCCACGAGCACCACATCCGCGCCATCAACCGCATCCGCGGGGCGGGCGGGATCCGCGAGGCGGTGGCCACCGGCATGATCCGCGGCGGGGTGATGTTCGAGGCCTTCCGCCGCGGCATCACCGTGGTGCTGGCCGGCTCGGTGCGCGACGACGGCCCCCTCCCCGAGGTGGTCGTCGACATGATCGAGGCGCAGCGGCGGATGCGCCAGGGACTGCGCGGGGTCGAGCTGTGCATCATGTGCGCGTCGATGCTCCACGCCATCGCCACCGGCAACATGCTGCCGGCCGCGACCAGGACGGTGTGCGTCGACATCAACCCCTCGGTGGTGACCAAGCTCGCCGACCGCGGCTCCTCCCAGACCCTGGGCCTGGTCACCGACGTCGAGTCCTTCCTGCGAGAGCTCTCGGAGTGCCTGGCATGAGCCTGCCCGTCCCCGTCGCCATCCTCAGCGACGACACCTCCGACCAGCACGACGCGCCCGGACACCCCGAGTCGGCGCAGCGCCTCCACGCCATCGTCGACCACCTCGCCGCCGACCCGCAGCTGCGCGACCTGCCGGCGATCCCGGTGCACGAGGCCGACGCCGTGCTGGTGCTCGGCGCCCACGGCGACGCCCACCTCCGCCGCATCGAGCGCGCCGCCCGCGGCGGCGGCGCCTGGATCGACCCGGACACCTACTGCACCGACCGCTCCTACGACGTGGCGCTGCGCGCCGCCGGCGCCGCCTCCGAGGGCGTGGCCGCGGTCTGCACCGGGTCGGCGCGGAGCGCGTTCGCGATCGTGCGCCCGCCCGGCCACCACGCCACCCGCGACCGCGCCATGGGGTTCTGCCTCTTCAACAATGCCGCCATCGCCGCCCGGGCGGCGCAGAGCCGTCACGGCCTCGGCCGGGTCGCGATCGTGGACATCGACGTGCACCACGGGAACGGCACCCAGGACGTGTTCTACGACGACCCCTCGGTGCTCTACTGCTCGCTCCACCAGTGGCCCCTGTACCCGGGGACGGGACGCCGCTCCGAGACCGGCGAGGGCGCCGGCGCCGGCGCCACCGTCAACGTGCCGCTGCCGGCGGGGACGACCGGCGAGCGGTGGCTGGCCGCCTTCGACGAGGTGGTCGCCCCGGCGCTGCGCGCCCACGCCCCCGAGCTGATCGTGGTCAGCGCCGGCTACGACGGCCACCGCGCCGACCCGCTCGCCAGCCTCCGGCTCGACACCGACACCTACGCCGAGGTGGCCCGCCGGCTCGCCGGCATCGCCGCCGAGACCGCCGGCGGCCGCACCGTCTGGGTGCTGGAGGGCGGCTACGACCTCGACGCCCTCTCCGCGTCGGTGGCGGCGTCGCTGCGCATCCTGCAGGCCTCCGGATGAACGTCCGCGCCGCCGTGCTCGCCGCCGTGCTCGCCGCCGCGCTCGCCGGCTGCGGGTCGTCGAGCACCCCGGCGCCGAGCGGGACGTCCCGGCCCTCGGCCCCGGCGACGGCGTCGCCGAGCCCCTCGCCGGGCGCGGTCGACATCGGCTCGACGATCACCGTCATCGCCCCGCTGGGCCTGAAGCTGCGCGACGCGGGCTCGCCCGACGGCGCCGTGCTCGGCAGCCTGGGCCAGGGCACGGTGGTCACAGTTGTGTCCCACGGTGGCCAGAACAACACCTGGTACCAGGTCAAGGGCGAGACCCAGACCGGGTGGATCACCGACAACCCCCAGTTCACCAGCCCGCGGCACTTCGAGCTCTACCAGTCCGACGCCCGCGGCTTCACCGCCCTCTACCTCAACACCTGGTCGTTCACCGAGGCCGCCGGGCCGGTGATCTTCCGTCCCCAGAGCGGCGGCTATCCGCAGATCGCCGTCGCCACCGGCGCCAACCAGGCGGCACTCGGGGCCCCGGGCATCGAGGGCTACTCGACCGTCCAGGTCGGCGCCGCCGAGGTGTTCGGCATCACCGGGGTGCTCAAGCTCTACGCGCGCAGCGGCGCCGCGCCGCCACCGACCCCGGGGCAGCCGCCGATGCCACCGCTGCTCGCCGAGCTTCGGGTCACCCTCGACGCCAACCGGGCGATGCGCCTCGACTTCCTCTACCCGACGGCCGACGACCTGCGCACCTTCCGAGACTTCTATGGGTCGATCATCGTGCCCCAGCCGGCCTCGCCGGGTGCCGTCCCGGCGACTCCGAAGCCGGCCTGACCGTGCTCGAGCGCGACCTCCTCGTCGACACCTCGCGGCGCCGCGTCGTCGACGTCACCGACCAGGCGGCGGCGCTGGCGCGCGAGGGCGGCGGCGACGGACTGCTCAACGTGTTCGTCCCCCACGCCACCGCGGGGGTGGCGATCATGGAGACCGGCAGCGGTTCCGAGCCCGACCTCGTCGACGCGCTCGAGCGCCTGCTCCCCCGCGACGACCGGTACCGCCACAGCCACGGCTCCGAGGGGCACGGCGCCGACCACCTGCTGCCGGTGCTGGTGTCGCCCTCGGTCACGGTGCCGGTGCGGCGGGGGAGGCTCGGCCTCGGCACCTGGCAGCGGATCGTGGTCGTCGACCTCAACCGCGACAATCCCGAGCGCACCCTGCGCCTCTCCTTCCTCGCCGGGTGACCACGAGAGTCGCCCGGCTGCTGTCGTGACGCCGCTGTCGGTGTTGTCCGCAGGGGGACGTGCTGACTAGAGTGGTCGCATGAGAGGGCGTCATTCGGCCGCCGCCGCGAGCGGTGCGCTGCTCGCGATCGTCAGCCTGGCCGGTGGGGGTGAGGCCGCCGGCATCGGTGGAGGCTCCGGCATCGGTGGAGGCGCGGGCATCGGCGTGGGCTCCGGCATCGGCGTGGGCCCGTCCGCGCTGGGATCGAGCCTCAGCTCCCCGGGCACCATCGGCCACCACACCTTCGGCGTCAGCACGCTGGTCCCGCCCCCCGCGCCGGTGCTCGACCTCCGCGGCCTCGGCACCCCGACCGGGGGAACCATCCCGCCGCCGGCGCCGCTCCACGCCGTCGGCGTGACCGTGACCCAGAACGGGCCGACCACGCCCGCGCCGTTCACGACCTTCGACCTCGGCGGCCGCCAGACCATCCGGCCGGGAACGAGCGGCGGGACGAGCATCACGAGCTCCTCGACCGCGAGCCAGCGCAACCAGGTCACCCTGAACCCCACCGTCCTCGGCGGCGGCAACGTCCCCGGCACCCGCGTGACCGTCGGGTTCGACCCCGCCTCGCTGACCGGAGGCGGCGGCGCCGGCACCAGCGGAGGCGGCACGATGACCATCGGCGGCGCGTCGGGCGGCACGGCGGGCGGTGCCGGCGGCGCGGTGACCATCGCCGGATAGCTCTCCGGCGCCCGCGGTGGGGCGGGGAGGGTCCGGCCCGGCGGGTGACACCTGCCGATGCGAGTTGGCCCCGAGCCTCCGCGCGCGTATGCTCGGCGGCCGCAACGGGGCGCCGCGGGCGAGTCCGGTCACGAGGCGGACGATGCCGAGATACATCCTGGACCAGACCTGGGAGCGCGAGGCCGAGCGCCTCGACGCGCTGGAGCGCTGCGGCGATCCGCTCACCGTCGACCACCTGCGCCGCACCGGCGTCGGCACCGGCTGGGACTGCCTCGAGGTGGGTGCGGGCCGGGGCTCGATCGCCCGCTGGCTCGCCGACCGGGTCGGCGACCGGGGCACGGTGCTGGCGGTGGATCTCGACACCACCCTGCTCGAGGAGGAGCGGCGCCCCAACCTCGAGGTGCGCCGCCTCGACATCCTCAGCGACCCGCTCCCCGCCGCGGCCTTCGACCTGGTCCACGCCCGCCACGTCATCGGCCATCTTCCGGACCGCGCCCGCGCGCTGCACCGCCTCGCCGCCAGCCTGCGCCCGGGCGGGTGGTTGCTCGTCGAGGACTTCGACTTCCGCTGGGCCGAGCTCGGCGACTGGCCCTGCGACCCGGTCGACGCCGGCCCCGTGTTCGGCCGGGTCTGGTCGGCGACCCTGGAGGTGATGCGCACCGGCACCTACGACGGCGGCTGGTCCTGGCGGGCGGCGGCCGGCCTGCGCGCGGTGGGGCTCGCCGAGGTGGCGGGCGAGGCGAGGGCGCCGATCGGCGACCGCGCCTTCACCGAGATGATGCACCTCACGATGCTGCGGTTCCGCGAGCCGGTGATCGCCGGCGGCATCCCCGAGGCCGACATCGACCGCTGCCTCGCCATGCTCGCCGACCCTGGCAGCTGCGTCACCGCGGCGCCGCTGGTGTCGGTCTGGGGGCGGCGGCCGCCCCCGGACCGAACACCTCAGCGCGCCGCCCGGAGCGCGGCGACGAACCACTCGTAGGCGGGCGTCAGCGAGGGCCCCTGCGGCCAGCCGTTGATGACGCCGATCAGGTTCCAGTAGCGCTCCACCCGCTGGTCGCTGAAGGTCTCGAGCATCCAGACCAGCTCGGCGCGATACGCGGCGTCGTCGCTCCGGTGGGCGGCGGTCGCGAACAGCCCGACCAGCTCGTCGGCGATCGCCGCCGCCCCCTCCGACTCCGGCGCGACCCCGGCGGCGATCGCCGCCTGGCCACGCTCCACCACCGCCCGCCCGGCCTCCGCGGTGGGCTTGTCGTCGTGGCTGATGCCGGAGCCGGCCCGCAGCCGGGCCCCCTCGGTGACCATCCGCCGCACCCGGGCACGGAAGTCGGCGTCGCCGACCATTCCGGCGAGCTCGACCCAGGCGTCGATCTGGGCGTCGGACGGGTCCTCCGGCAGCGTGGGCAGGCCGCTGCGCATCACCGTGGCGAAGGGGTCGTCGGGATGGTCGGCGAAGACGGAGGCGATGAAGTCCTCCATGATCCGTCCGGCCTCATCGGCGGACGTGCGGGCGAACGCGGTCATGCGATGTACCTCCTCGGGCCGGGAGTCGCGGCGGGCGATGGCCCGCAGCAGCGTCCGGCGCAGGGTGAGCTGACGGATGTGCAGGTCGATGGCGTCGGCGTGGGCGCTGGCCACCTCGGCGAGCCCGGCCCGGCGGTCGAGGACCTGGCGGATCGTCGCCAGGTCGAACCCCAGGTCGCGGAGGGTGCGGACCAGCTCGAGCCGGGCCAGCCCGGCCTGGTCGTAGCGGCGATAGCCGGACGGGCTGCGCTCGGCCTCGGGGGCGAGCCCGATGTCCGAGTAGTAGCGGACGGTCTTCACCGGGAGCCCGGTGAGCCGCGCCATCTGGCCGATCGAGATGTCCATGCCCCGACCCTGAGGCCTCCAGTGGCTGGAGAGTCAAGGCCGTCACCGCGCCGTGACAGCGAGAGGGGGGCCGCGCCGGGGGCCCTTCCCGGAAGCCTACATACTCATGAGAATGCATATTCTCATGAGTATCTGGTGCAAGGATGCCCTTACGGGGCATCTGTCCGCAACCGTGCACTCCCGGGATCCGCCCCGCTCGGATCTGGACCCGATGGAGTTCGCAGGTGCGGCCAGTCCACTAGTAGTAGTAGGCGTCGACGTCACCGGCCGGCGCCCCGACCTGCCGGGCACCGTGGTCGACGGCCTCGGCGGGGATCTCGGATCGGCGCCGGGGGAACCGGCCCCGTTGGATGTAGAACTTGAGCAGCAGGGCAAACCCCATCCGGTTCTCGCCCCGCTTGGCCTGGATGAGCGCCTGCTCGTCCGGAAGGACGGTCCAGTGCTCGATCAGCTCATCTGGATCGAGCTCTCGGCGCACCAGCCCTGCTTCGCCGGCAAAGTTCCGAGAATGCTCGGAGGCGGAACTCGGGAGCCCAGGCCTTGGGGGCGGACAATTCTCTGGAAGGCGGGCTGTCGAATCGCGAGACGAGGACCCTAGCCTCCACGGCTCACGGGGTGATCAGCACATGTGGCCACTCTTGATCCTTCTGCTGGCGAGCATGGCGGCGCTCGGTGCGTACCTAGCCGCCCATGGGTTCAGGGACGGCCGCTGGGGTGGCTACGTCGTGCTCTATGCCGCGGGCGTCGCCGGCGCGGCGACATGGGGTCAGTGGTCCGGCCTCACCCAGTCGATCCGGCTCGAGCTGGTCTTCGGCTTCGTTTTGGTAGGTGTTGCGCTCTGGGGGATGGCCCTATTCGACGTCGTTTCGCGGGCCGACGCATCACTTGGTAGTCGAGTGGGGTACATCATTTTTCTGCTACTGATCCCGCCGTACGGGGTGATCGATTGGGCTATCGATCGCACGGACGGCAGGTTGCGGGCGGAGGTCATCAGTTTGACGATTGCGACAACCGCCACTCTACTGGGATCGTTCGCCGTAAACGCTTGGTGTAGCATGCATGGGCTTCGTGCGCTCCCTCCTTTGTGATCCGAAGGCGACTCGTCGGGCCTCGTGGGCGTTCGGACAGCCATCGGGGTCTCGGTGCTCTCCGGTCTCCCCGCAGCTCTGGCGATCGAGTCCAGAGTGTGGGCAACCTGGCCGCCAGCGCGATCGCGGGCGTCCTCTGGTCCGCGATCTCGCCCGTGGTCGCCTTCGGCTACCTCGCCGGCTGGATGGCGCTTGCGCTCGGTGCTCTGGTCACCATCCGTCGCCGCACCTGATCCGAGATCCGACCCCGAATCTCATATCCGTTGGTTTTTCGGCCATTGCTACCGGGCCCCCCCCTCGGCCGCGGCCTTGATCCGCGCCAATGTCGCCTCCATGCCGCGGCGGTTGTGGGCGGCGCGGTCGCCCACCCCGGTGGCGACCCTGCCGAGCGCCCGGATCACCCCGCCGCGGGAGTCGGTCCAGGTCTCGCTGATCCGGCAGCCGCCGGGGATGGCGGTCACCGTGTAGCGCCACTCCGCGACCGGCAGCCCCATCGAGGCGACCCGGAAGGCGAAGCTCCGGCCCGGGTCGGCCGACACCACCGTCGAGACCGTCGACCAGCGTCGCAGGCCGATGCGGTTGTGCCCGCGGAAGCGCGCCCCCACCGCGGCACCGCCGGCGCCGCCCATCCACTCGCAGCGCACGCACTCGGGGCTCCACTCCCCCATCCGGCGCACGTCCGAGACCAGCGCGTAGACCGCCTCGGCGGGAGCGGCGACGTCGACGCTCACCTCCACCGGCGGCGGCCCCGGCTCCCGGTTCACCCCGCCCATCGCCCGTCCTCCGTCACGCCGCAGATCGTAGTGGGGAGCGGATCAGCGGGGCAGCTGCTCGCGCCAGACGTTGCCGAGGACCCGCACCGGCCCGGCCAGCCCCTCGCGACAGCAGGCCAGGACCTCGGGGCCGATGGGCGGGTACATCTCCAGGGTGGCGAGATCCTCCACCGGCTCCCAGGCGACGCCGACGAGGCGGCCGTCCATGCCCGCGCGGAGGCTGCCGCCGCGGATGCTCCCGGCGTAGACCAGGTTCACGAGATGGCGGCCGAGCGGCGCCACCGACTCGCAGAGCAGCAGCAGGCGGCCGACGTCGACCTCGTAGCCGGTCTCCTCACGAAGCTCGCGCTCGGCGGCGGCGGCCAGGGTCTCCCCCACCTCGACGCCACCGCCGGGCAGCAGCCGGTAGCGGCGGCCGTTCTTCAGGTGCTGGACCAGCAGGACCCGATCGCCGTCCTGGATGAGCACCGCCACGCGGATCCGGATCTCGCGCGCGTGCATCGGCGGATCATCCCACGCCCACCGCCGGTCGGGTTTCTCCCACACCTGTTGACTCCGAACGCCTGTTCGTGTACGCTCGCCATGCGAACAGGCGTTCGTGAGCAGAGACGACCCCCCATCGACCACCCACCCACGACATGACCAACCTCCTCCACGACTTCGCCCCCGCCAACGCCCGCCGGCGCCGGCGCCGCATGCGCGCCATCGAACGGCGCATCCTGCTCGCGCTCGCCGGGGCGCTGATCCTCCTCGTGCTCCTCGGGAACGTGGTCTACGGCGGCAGCAGCGGTGGCACCCAGGTGGTCACCGTGGGCCCCGGTGACACGGTCTGGAGCATCGCCTCCGCGCACTACCCCGACGACGGCGACCTGCGTCAGCGGGTCGACGACATCCTGTCCATCAACCACCTCAGTGGCGGGACGCTGGTGCCGGGCCAGGCGCTGACGATCCCGCCGCCATAGGCAGGGGAGGAAGCGCCCGGCGCTGACCCACGCGCGCGATCGGACCCACCTCCCTCTCCGCTCTCGCGCCGCGGCCCCTCCCCTGCTCCGGTGGTGCTGCCTCCGACGAGCGGCTATGGGGCGCCCAGCAGCTGCCGCAGCGCAGGCTCGAGGTCCGGATACCGGACGGCATAGCCGAGACCGAGCAGGCGCCCGGCCGACACCCGCTGCCCGGTGGTGACCATCGACGCCATCTCGCCGTAGAGGAGGCGCAGCGCCAGCGCGGGGACGGGCGTCACCGCGGGACGGCGGAGCACGGCGCCCAGGGTTCTCGACAGCTCGGCGTTGGTGACCGGGGTGGGCGCGACCACGTTGACCGGTCCCGCCGCCCCGGCATCGTCGACGCAGTGCAGGAGCGCGCCGGCGACGTCGTCGAGGTGCACCCAGCTGACCCACTGGCGCCCGCCGGCGACCGGCCCTCCGGCGCCGAGACGGAAGGGCGGGAGCATCTTGGCGAGCGCCCCGCCCTCCGGCGAGAGCACCACCCCGGTGCGCGCGACGACCACCCGCAGGCCCGAGGCATCGGCCGCCGCGAGGGCCTCGCGCTCCCAGGCGACGACCACTCCGGCGAGGAAGTCGGCGCCCGCCGGCGACCGCTCGTCGAGCCATTCGTCGCCGTGAGGGCCGTAGAAGCCGGTCGCCGACTGCGACACCAGCGTCCGCGGCCTCCGATCCTCCGGCAGCCCGGCGATGGCGGCGACCAGCGAACGGGTGGAGAGCACCCGGGAGTCGGAGATCTCGCGCCTGGCGCTCTCGGTCCAGCGCTGCGCCACCGGCTCGCCGAGCAGGTGGACGACGGCGTCCGCGCCGGCGAGCGCGGCCTCGGGCGGCGGGGCCGACGCCGGGCGGGGCCACGCGTGGAGCTCCACGCCCGAGAGCCCTCGGTGGGCACGGTCTGGGTCCCGGGTCAGGGCCACGACCTCGTCGCCGCGGCGCTGCAGGGCGGCGGCCACCGCGGTGCCGATCGTCCCGGTGGCTCCGGTGAGCACCACGCGCATCGCTCTCCTCCTCGAATCCCCCGCAACCGACCCGCGACCCCGACCGTGCTGGGTGCGAGGCCGTCACCCTGTACTGCGGCGGCGACGGCGCTGCGGATCAGTCGGAGGGCCGCAGCTCAGCGACGGACGACGGTGGCGGGACGGCGCGGCGCCGGCGGCTCGTCCCGCAGCCGGGGGCGGTCGAGCAGGCCGAGCCAGGCGGGGGCACCGGGACGCACCGGCAGCGGGGCATCGCGACCGTCGCCGCCGCCGCTGTCGTCGTCGGCGTCACCGTCGGCGCCGCCGGGCTCGAGCATCCGCCAGAGCACCACGCTGAAGGCGGCGAAGAGGGCGAGCTTGCTGAGCAGCGCCATGCACGCGCCGGCCAGCTGCTGATCGGTGAGCGGGTTGACCCCGAGGCTGCGCGCGGCGTCCGCGTAGTCGGTGTAGAAGGCGCGGTGGGCGAGCGCGAAGAGCAGCCCGGCGAAGGTCTGGGGGATGGTGGCCAGGAGAATGTAGCCGAGCTTGCCGAGCGAGCCCATGCACCACCGCCCGCACCCACCGGGCTTGACGATCGGCCACCAGAAGGCGAGCGAGACGGCGAGCAGGCTGACCTGCTGGAGCGAGTACAGCTCCGGGTGCCGGAGGCAGGCGCGGTAGAGGGGGCCGGCGTGCCAGCCGAAGAAGACCACGTTCACGAGCACGATGGCGAGCGCCGGGTGGGCGAGCCACTCCAGCCGCCGCCCCCAGCGCGACCGCATCCCCGCGGCGGGGTCGAGACCGAGGAGCAGCAGCGGGGGGACGAAGCCCATCACCAGCGTCACCTGGATGAGGTGGGCGGTGAGCAGGTAGTGGGCGGCGAGGGTCGCCAGCGGGGAGACGTAGGCGATGGCGAGGAGGATCAGGGCGAGCATCGCGCACCAGGGCCGCAGGCCGAACAGCGACTCGCGCCGCCGCCGGCCGGAGATCAGGGCCGCGACCACCACGACGGCGACCACGGCGAGCGCAGCCAGCAGCACCGGGCTGAGGGTCGGGTCGGTCGGAGCGGGCCTGGCCATCCGGTCTCCTCAGGACGCTGACGCGCCCACTGCCCGGAAACCGTAGCAGGCCGCGCCCCGGCAGGCCAGCGGGCGACGGGCACCCGCATCCCGGCCGGCCGGGGGGGCGCTCCGCACATCCGCGCTCCCTTCGGTCAGGATAGGCGACCGTGAACGGGCTGCTCCTGGGTGACCGCCCCCGCGGCTGGAGAGGCGTGTGACCGCCGGCCGCGGCCGGCGGGAGCCGACCATCCCCTACCACGTGTCGCGGCGCACCAGCCGCCCCCCGGAGCGGGTGCTCGCCGACATCGCCCGGCTCGAGGTCCCCCGGGCCAGCGTGGTCGCGCGCGGCTCCACCCACCTCGTGCTCGCCCCCGGCCGGTCACCGCGCTACGGCGCCGGCGCCGCGGTGACCGTGGGCATCGCGGTGGTCTTCGGAGTGCTCATCGCCTCGGCGTCGTCGGTGGCGCTGATCGCCCTGCTCCCCGCTGCGCTGCTCCCGGGGGTGCCGCTCCTGCTCCGCCACGACCCGCGGGTCGGCGTCGGTGCGGTCGAGGACGCGGGCGCCACCACGGTCACGGTCAGCGGCGACATGTGGAGCGCGCTCGCCGTCGCCCTGCACAGCTACCTGGCCGGGCTGCCCACACCCACCACCGGCGACGGCGCATCCCCGCCGCCGGAGACGGACCCGCCCGCCGCGCCCGTCGGTCCCACCGCCGTCAGCGCCACTCCGGCGTCGGCGCCGGTCGCGTCACCCGACGACTCCGCCGCGCCCTGATCTGCGGCGGCGGATGCGGCTAGCGGGGGCTAGCGGAGGACGCGCACCACCGCGACCACCACACCCTCGAGGTGGAGGTCGCGGACGTAGATGGGCTCGAGCGCGCGGTTCTCGGGCTGCAGCCGGATGCGCCCCGCCTCGCGGAAGAAGCGCTTCACGGTGACCTCGTGCTCCCCGGTCTGCTCGTTCTCGATGCGCGCCACCACGATCTGGCCGTTGCTGGCGTCGCTCTGGGGGCGGACGACCACCATGTCGCCATCGTGGATGCCGCACTCGATCATGCTGTCGCCGCGGACGTGCAGCGCGAAGGCGTCGTCGCCGCCGGCGATCTCCGGCCCGAGCACGATGCGGTCCTCGATGTTCTCCTCGGCGAGGATGGGACCACCGGCGGCCACCCGACCGACCAGCGGGACCGAGAAGCTCCGCGGGACCGCCACCGGCTCGTCGCCGACCACCTCGACCGTGCGGGACTTGGTGGGGTCGCGACGGATGTGACCCTTCTGCTCCAACGCATTCAGGTGGTTCTGCACCGTCGACGAGGAGCTGAGCCCGACCGCCTGCCCGATCTCTCGGACGGTGGGCGGGTATGCGTGATTGCGGGCGTGATTCCTGAGGAATTCCAGGATTTCCCGCTGCCGCGGATTGAGGCCCTCGACCATGAAAATGTCCTCTTCGGCTGGCGCGTCGCGGAATGTAGCACGGGCGGCGGGGGAAATGCAAACGTTTGTTCCCGGGCACTCGCGGAGTGTGTGGGGGCCCCTCCGGGACGTGCGTTCCGGTCAGCCGCCGAGGGCGCGGATGCGCCGGCAGGCCTCGTCAATCCGGTCCTCGGGAGCGGTCAGCGACACCCGGAAGAACCCCTCGCCGCCGGGCCCGAAGGCGACTCCGGGGGTGACGCTGACAGCGGCGCGGTCGAGCAGCCGGGCGGCGAAGGCGCGACTGTCGCCGTCCCCGGGCACCGGCGCCCAGAGGTAGAAGGTGGCGCGGCTGCGGGGGATCTCGACGCCGACGGCGGCAAATGCCGCGCAGAGCCGGGTCTGCCGGCCGGCGATCAGCGCATTGCGCGCCGCCAGCGCCTCCGGGGGCTCGTCGAGCGCCGCCAGCGCGGCCCGCTGCACCACCGCGAAGATGCCGCTGTCGACATTGCTCTTCACCCGGGCGAGCAGTCGGATCGCCGCGGCGCTGCCCACCGCCATCCCCACCCGCCAGCCGGTCATGTTGTAGGTCTTGCTCAGCGAGTGGAACTCGACGCCCACCTCGAGCGCCCCCGGCGACTGGAGCAGGCTGGGGGCCCGGTAGCCGTCGAAGGTGATCTCGCTGTACGGCGCGTCGTGGGCGCAGAGGATGCCGCGCTCGGCGCAGAAGGCCACCGCCCCGTCGAGGAACTCCGAGGGCGCCACCGCCGCGGTGGGGTTGTTCGGGTAGTTCAGCCAGAGCAGCCGGGCCCGCGCCGCCACCGCGTCGGGCACGGCGCCGAGGTCGGGGAGGAAGCCCCGCTCCGGTCGCAGTCGGAGGCGGTGGGGCTCGCCCCCGGCCATCAGCGCCCCGCTGGCGTACACCGCGTACCCGGGGTCGGGCACCAGCACCACGTCTCCGGGGTCGACCACCGCGAGGGGGAGGTGGGCGATGCCCTCCTTGCTGCCCAGCAGCGGCAGCACCTGGGTGTCGGGGTCGAGCTCGACGCCGAAGCGCCGCCGGTACCACGCGGCGATGGCGGCGCGCAGCTCGTCGAGCCCGGCGTAGGCCGGGTAGCGGTGGTTGCCGGGGTCGCGCAGCGCGGCCTCGGCGCGCTCGACGATCGCCGGCGGCGTCGGCAGGTCGGGGTCGCCGACGTCGAGCCCGATCACGTCGACGCCCTCGGCGCGGAGCTGCGCCACCCGCTCCCGGATGCCGGCGAAGAAGTACTCGGGGATCCCTGCCAGCCGGGCGGCGGCGCTCACCGGCGGCCTTCTCACCGCGCTCACACGCCGGCCAGCTCGCCGCGGAACACGATCTCCGCCGGCCCGGTCATCAGCACCGGACCGCCCGGCTCCCAGGCGATCGTGAGCACCCCGCCGCGCAGCTCCACCTCGAGGGGAGGGTCGGCGAGCCCCAGCGCGGTCAGCGCCACCGCGGTGGCGCAGGCGCCGGTGCCGCAGGCGTCGGTCTCCCCCACCCCGCGCTCCAGGGTGCGCTGGCGGACCCGGGTTCGGGACACCGGCTGGACGAACTCGACGTTGGCGCCGGCGGGGAAGCGGGGGTGGCGCTGCAGCCCTCCGCCCAGCCGGGCCAGCGGAGCGGTGTCGAGGTCGCCGTCGACCAGCACCACGCAGTGGGGGTTGCCCATCCCCACCGCGCTCACCCGCAGCACCTCGCCCTCGACGTCGACGGGCACGTCGAGGGCGCGCACGCCGTCGTGCACGAAGGGCACCGCGGCAGGGTCGAGACGGGGCCGGCCCATGTCCACGCGGACCGCCCCCTCGCCGAGCAGCTCGGTGGTCACCACCCCCGCCGGGGTCTCCCAGCGCACCACCGCGCCCCCGGCGCCGGTCTCGGCGGCGAGCAGGGCGGCACAGCGCACCCCGTTGCCGCACATCTCGGGCTCGCTGCCGTCGGCGTTCACCACCCGGAGGCGCAGGTCGGCGACCTCCGAGCGCTGGATGAGGAGGATGCCGTCGGCGCCCACGCCGGTGCGGCGGGCGCAGGCGAGCGGGGCCAGCGCGGCCCAGTCGACGGGGTGCGGCTCACGGTCGTCGACGACCAGGAAGTCGTTCCCCAGACCGTGCATCTTGGTGAAGCGCATCGATGACCTCGGCGGCGAGCCCGTCCACGGATCCGGCGTCGCGCTCCAGCCAGAGGATCCGGGGATCGCGCCGGAACCAGGTGCGCTGCGCCTTCGCGTACCTCAGGGTACGACGCACCAGCGAGTCGACCGCGCCGTCGACGTCGCAGACGCCGTCGAGCACCGCCAGCGCCTCGCGGTAGCCGATCCCGGCGGCGTCCAGCGCGGGCCGGGCGACACCCCGCGCCAGCGCCTGCTCGACCTCGGCGAGCAGCCCGCCGCCTTCGAGGAGGCGGCGGCTGCGCTCCTCGACGAGGCGGCGGTGCAGCTCCGGCGCCACCGTCAGCGCCACCTGGGTGGCGGGCAGCGCACCGCTGCGCCCGCGCACCGCCAGGGTGCCGCGGCCGTCGAGGATCTCGAGGGCGCGCACCACCCGCCGCGGGTTGCGCAGGTCGACCCCGGCGGCCCCGTCGGGGTCGCGCAGGACCAGCTCGGCGGCGAGCTCGGCGAGACCCTCGGGCCGCTCCCCCAGGGCGAAGCGCCGCTCCCGGGTGGCGGCGTCGGGCTCGACGTCGGCCAGGTCGAGTCCGTCCACCAGGGCGCCGACGAAGAAGCCGGTGCCGCCGACCACGACCGGGACGGCGCCGCGCCCGTGGATCTCGGCGACGGCGCGGCGAGCGAGGTGGAGCCAGGCCGCCACCGTGAAGGGCTCGCCGGGGTCGCGCACCCCGAGCAGGTGGCAGGGCACGCCGCGCAGCTCAGCGGCGGTGGGCGCGCAGGTGCCCACGGTGAGGCCGCGGATCACCTGCCGGGAGTCGGCGTTCACCAGCTCGGCGGCGCCGAGGCGCTCGGCCACGGCGACGGCGAGCGGGGTCTTGCCGGTCGCGGTCGGCCCGGCGACCACCAGCAGATGCGGGGCCGGGGTCACGGACGGCGGAAGGCGCGTCGCAGGGCGGCGTCGTCGAGGAGCACCGCGGTCGGCCGCCCGTGGGGACAGGTGGTGCCCCCCGGCGTGCTGACGAGCCGGTCGAGCAGCCGCTGCTGCTCCTCGGCGCCGAGCGCGTCGCCGAAGCGCACCGCGCTGTGGCAGGCGAGCAGCGCGGCGACGCGGTGACGCCGCTCCGCCTCCGGGCCGCCCCCGGGGTCGCCGTCGAGGGTGTCGAGGAGCTCGAGCAGCAGCCGGGTCACGTCGGCGCCGGCGCAGGCGGCGGGGACGGCGGCGCAGCGCAGCGTCCGCGGGCCGAACTCGTCGATGGCGAAGCCGAGGGCGGCGATGGCGCCGGCGTGCTCGGCCCGGCGCGCCATCGCGGTGGCGTCGACCTCGACCAGCACCGGCAGCAGCAGCAGCTGGGAGGCGCCCGCCGGGCCCGGTCGCGGCGACCCCGCCCCGGGCTCCCAGGCGGCCAGCAGCTCCGCGTAGAGCACCTTCTCGTGGGCGGCGTGGGGGTCGACGAGCACCACCCCGAGCGGCGACTCCGCGACCATCCAGGTGGTCCCCGCCTGGCCGAGGCTGCGCAGCGGGGAGAGGGCGGCGATCCCCCCGGGCGGAGCGGTGCCGCCGGCGAGCGCCTCCGCGGGCGGGCTGGCGGGCTCGACCGCGGCGGCGCCGCCACCGGGGTGCGGCGGCCACGCCCCGGCCCCGCTGCGCCGGTAGGGGTGGGGCCCGGCGGAGTCGTGGAGGGCGAGTGCCGCCATCGGCCGGGCGCCGTCGCCGAGCATCCCGTCCCAGTGCATCGCCGCGCTGTGGGGGCGCCCCTGCTGCTGGACCACCGCCCAGCAGGCGCGCTGCACCGCGGCGAACACCCTCCCCTCCTCGCGGAACCGCACCTCGCGCTTCGCCGGATGCACGTTGACGTCCACGGCGGAGGGGTCGAGCGCCACCGTGACCACGCCGAAGGGATGGCGACCGGCGGGCAGCAGGCCGCGGTACGCCTCCTCCACGGCGACGCCCAGCGCGCGGTTGTGCACCCGCCGGCGGTTGACCACGAGCACCACCCCGCCCCGGCCGGCGCGGTGCGCCCGGGGCTCGGAGACGGCGCCGCCGACCTCGATCTCGCCCTCGGCGGCGATCTCGATGAGCTGGCCGGCGGCCTCGGCGCCGAGCACCCCGCGGAGCGCGTCGAGGAGCACCCCGCCGGGGGTGCGGAGCGCGCTGCGACCGTCGAGGCGGCAGCTGAACGCGACCTCGGGACGGCAGAGGGCGAGATCGGCGACCGCGCGCACGCAGGCGGCCCCCTCGCCCCGGCGGGTGCGCAGGAAGCGGAGCCGGGCGGGCGTGGTCGCGAAGAGATCGCGGACCTCCACCGTCGTTCCCGGTGCGTGGGCGGCGGGGCCATGCTCGAGGGTCTCCGAGCCGCGCACCCGCAGCCGCGCCCCGGCCGCGGCGTCGCGGCGGCGCGAGGCGAGCACCACCTCGGCGACCGCGGCGATGCTCGCCAGCGCCTCCCCGCGGAAGCCGAGGCTGCCCACCCGCTCGAGGTCGCCGACCCCGCCGATCTTCGACGTGGCGTGGCGGGCCACCGCGAGGGGGAGCTCGGCGGCGGCGATGCCCTCGCCGTCGTCGCTGACCCGGATCCGCACCAGGCCACCATCCTCGACCTCGACGTCGACCCGGGCCGCGCCGGCGTCGACCGCGTTCTCGCAGAGCTCCTTCACCACCGACGCGGGGCGCTCGACCACCTCTCCGGCGGCGATGGCGTCGGCGACCGCGGGAGGCAGCAGCCGGATCGGGCTCACGTCGCGGACTCGGCGGTGCCCACCCGGTGCCGCCACTCGGCGAGCTTGTTCAGCGCCGCCAGCGGGGTGAGCCCGTCGAGGTCGAGCCGCCCCAGCTCCTCGACCACGGGGTGGGTGGCGGCGGGCAGGGGCAGGCTCAGCTGGGCGCTGGGGGCGGTGCGGGGCCCCAGCGGCCGCGCGCTCTCGAGCTCGGCCAGCAGCTCCCGCGCCCGGGCCACCACCCCGGCGGGGATGCCGGCGAGGCGGGCGACGTGGATGCCGTAGGAGCGGTCGGCGCCGCCCTCGACGATGCGGTGGAGGAAGGTGACGCTGTCGCCGTCCTCGACCACCTCGACCCGCGCGTTGCGCACCCGCGGCAGCTGCCCGGCGAGCGCGGTGAGCTCGTGGTAGTGGGTCGCGAAGAGGGTGCGGCAGCGCAGCTGCGGGGCCTCGGCGAGGTGCTCGACCACCGCCTGGGCGATGCTCATCCCGTCGTAGGTGGAGGTGCCCCGCCCGATCTCGTCGAGGATCACCAGGCTGCGTGGGGTCGCGGTGTTGAGGATGGCCGCGGTCTCGGTCATCTCCACCATGAAGGTGGAGAGCCCGGCGGCGAGGTCGTCGTGGGCGCCCACCCGGGTGAAGATGCGGTCGCAGACGCCGATCCGGGCCCGGCGCGCGGGCACGAAGCAGCCCACCTGGGCGAGCAGGGTGATCAGCGCCACCTGCCGCAGGTAGGTCGACTTGCCCGCCATGTTCGGGCCGGTGAGGATGACGATCGGCGCCGCGCCGCCGTCGAGGACGCAGTCGTTGGCGACGAAGGCGCCCGCCGGCAGGCTGTGCTCGACCAGCGGATGGCGTCCCGCCTCGACCTCCAGCACGGTGGAGGCGTCGACGGTCGGACGCGTCCAGCCGAGCTCGTCCGAGATCTCCGCGAACGCCCGGGTGACGTCGAGCTCGGCGACGCAGCCGGCGGCGGCGAGCAGCGCCCCGGCGTGGCTCGCGACCAGCGCGGTGCAGGCCTCGAGCACCTCGAGCTCGCGGGCGACGGCGCGCTCGCGGACCCCGAGGACCACCGTCTCCTGCTCCTTGAGCGCCGGGGTGATGTAGCGCTCGGCGCCGACCAGGGTCTGCTTGCGGACGTAGTCGGCGGGCACCGCGTCGCGGTGGGCGTTGGGGATCTCGAGGTAGTACCCGAAGATGCGGTTGTAGCTCACCCGGAGCGAGCGGATGCCGGTGCGGCGCCGCTCCTCCTCCTCGAGCCCGGCGATGTAGACGCGCGCCCCCTCCCCCGCCGCCAGCAGCGAGTCGAGCTCGGCGTCGGCGCCGGGACGTACCGCGCCGCCCTCGCGGGCGTGGGCGGGCGGGTCGTCGACGAGCACCTCGGCCAGCCGGCCGGCGAGCCCCTCGGGGGCGGTGCAGCCGGCGGCGGCGGCGACGAGCAGTGCCCCTCCCCCGCCGGGGACGGTGGCGGCGACCAGCGGCATCGCCTCGCAGGCGGCGCGCACCCCGGCGAGGTCGCGGGGCGAGGCCAGCCGCTGGACGCAGCGGCCCACCAGCCGCTCCAGGTCGCGCACCCCGGCGAGCGCCTCGCCGAGCCGCTGGCGGGCGGCGCGGCCGGCGACCAGCGCCTCGACCGCGTCGAGGCGGGCGCGGATCGGCTCCACCTCGACCAGCGGCTCCTGGAGGCGGCCGCGCAGCATCCGCGCCCCCATCGGGGTGCGGGTGCGGTCGAGCAGCTGGAGCAGCCCCGGGCCGGCACCGCCGAGGGGGCCGAGCAGCTCGAGGTTGCGGCGCGCCGGCGGGTCGAGGCGCATCACCTCCCCCAGCGCCCGGGGGCGCACCCGCAGCCAGCCGCCGCCGGTGGCGATGCGGGAGCGCTCACAGTAGGCGAGGGCGGCGCCACCGGCGGCGATGGCGGCGCCCAGCCCCTCGACCCCGAGCCCGCGCAGGCTGGCGGTGCCGGTGGCCTCGCGAAGCCGCTCGCCGGCGCGCACCGGGTCGAAGAGCGACCCCGGCAGGGTGGTGCGGACCGCCCGCGGCGCCAGCGTCGCCGGCGCCTCGCACCCCTCGGGGAGGAGCAGCTCGGCCGCGGCCAGGCGCTCGCACTCCTCGGCAAGCGCGGCGGAGTCGAGGCCGCCGGCGACCTCGCAGAGCTGGAGGTCGCCGGTGCTCGCCTCCAGCGCCGCCAGCCCGACCCGCCCGGGCAGCGGGGCCAGGACGACGCAGCGCACCGCCCGGGCGGGCTCGAGGAACGCGTCCTCGAGCACCATCCCGGCGCTGAGCACCCGGGTGACCTCGCGGCGCACCAGGCCACGCCCGGTGGCCTCCTCGACCTGGTCCCAGAGCACCACCCGCAGCCCCGCCTCGAGCAGCCGGCGCAGGTAGCCGGTGAGCGCGTGCACCGGCACCCCGCACATGGCAAGCCGCCCGGCGCTGCCATAGGCACGGCTGGTCAGCGCCACCCCGAGGATCGGCGCGGCGCGCTCCGCATCCGCGCCGAGCATCTCGAAGAAGTCGCCGAGGCGGGCGAGCACGATCGCGTCGGGGTGCCGCTCCTTGACGGCGCGGTACTCGCGCAGGATCGGGGTCTCGCCGGCGTCGTCGAGGGTCACCGTCGACCGCGGCGAGGGGCTCTCTCCGGCCGCCGCGGCGTGCGGCGCCCCGCCGCGGCGTCGGCGGGTCACGGCGCCTCCACACCCCCCCGCGGCGACCCGGCCACCAGCTGCCAGGCGGTCGCCGACCGCACCTCGGCGCGGACCAGCTCGCCGGCCACCGCCGATCCCTCGGCCAGCCGGGTCACCCGGTTGCCGCGGCTGCGTCCGAAGGGCCGGCCGTCGTCGGTGACCGACTCGACGAGGACCTCGACCTCGGTGCCGCAGAGGGCGAGGTTGCGCTCCAGGGCGATCTCCCGCTGCACCGCGAGCAGGTGGTTGAGCCGGCGCTTCTTCTCCACCAGGGGCACGTCGTCGGGCCGCCGCGCCGCCGCCGTCCCCGGGCGGGGCGAGTAGGCCTGGAGGTGGACGACGTCGAAGCGCACCTCGCGGAGGAGCCGCTCGGTGCCCTCGAACTCGGCCTCGGTCTCGCCGCAGAAGCCGACGATGATGTCGGTGCTCAGCGCGAGGCGGGCGACCGCCGCCCGCGCCCGGTCGATGATCGCCCGGTAGTCGGCGACGGTGTAGACGCGGCGCATCCGCTTGAGCAGGTCGTCGTCGCCCGCCTGTACGGGGAGGTGGAGCTGCTCGCAGACGGTGGGCAGGTCGCGGATCGCCTCGAAGAGCGCCGCCGAGGCGTTGCGCGGATGGGATGTGAGGAAGCGCTGGCGCCAGAGCCCGGGCACGGCGTCGACCGCGGCCATCAGCTCGGGCAGCCCGGCGCCGGTGGCGGGGTCGCGGTAGGAGTTGACGTTCTGCCCCAGCAGGGTCACCTCGCGGACCCCGCGCCCGACCAGCCGCCGCACGTCCTCGACCACCGCCTCCACCGGCCGGCTGCCCTCGCGCCCGCGGACGAAGGGCACGATGCAGTACGAGCACATCTCGTTGCAGCCACCGATGACCGGAACATAGGCGCTGAGCCGGTCGGAGGCGGGCAGCGGCAGCGGGCCGTCGAGGTCGCCGCCCCAGAGGCCCTGCAGCCGCGCCAGGAAGCCGTCGGGCTCGCGGACGTCGAAGAGGTAGTCGAGGCCGGGCAGCCGGTCGAGGAGCGCGGAGCCGTGCTCGACCCCCATGCAGCCGGTGAGCGCGATCGCCCGTCCCGGGCGCGCCTCCTTCCAGCGCATCAGCTCGCGCATGCGCCCGTACACCTTCTGCTCGGCGTTCTGCCGCACCGCGCAGCTGATGATGATGGCGAGGTCGGCGTCGTCGAGCGGCACCTCGGGGATGCAGCCGATCTCCGCGAGCTGCTCGCCCAGCTGCAGCCGGTCGGCCTCGTTCATCTGGCAGCCGATGTGCCACAGATGCACCCGAGGCGGCCGCCCCAGCGGCACGACGATCGGCTCCCGCCGCTGCGTGGCGAGCGGCACCGCCTGAAAATGCGACGCCGAGGGGCTGAGCGGGATGAGTGCAGGCACGACCGGGAAGTCTAGGGGCTCACTCGGTGGTCGACGCCATCCAGGGCAGCATAGCGAACATCCGTACGGAAGACCAGCGCCGGACCAGGCTCAGCGCGACTCCACCAACAGCCGGATCCCGGTCCTCTCCTCTCCGTCGATGCTGATGTCGATGAAGGACGGGATGCAGATGAGGTCGATCCCGCCGGGGGCGACGTAGCCTCGGGAGATGGCGATCGCCTTGATCGCCTGGTTGATGGCGCCGGCCCCGATGGCCTGGACCTCCACCTTCTGAGAGCTGCGGATCACACCCGCGATCGCTCCCGCCACGGCAACGGGCTTCGAGGTGGCCGAGACCTTGAGGATTTCCACGGCGGGTTCCTACGACGTTGCGAGAACGGCTTGCGGACGTGCCGGGCCGAGAACGGCCGGGCCGGAGAGGAGTGGTGCGAGCGGATTCTCTGAAGCGGGAGCAGGAAAGTCAATTGCGGTCACTTGGCGTACTCGACGGAGCGGGTCTCGCGGAGCACCGTCACCTTGATCTGACCGGGGTAGGTGAGCTCGGTCTCGATGCGCTTGGCGATGTCGCGGGCCATGACCACGGCGGTGTCGTCGTCGACGCGCTCGGGCCGGACCATGACCCGGATCTCCCGGCCGGCCTGGATGGCGAAGGTGCGCTCGACCCCCGGCATCTCGTTGGCGATCGCCTCCAGCCGCTCCAGGCGCTTGATGTAGGAGGCGAGGGTCTCGCGACGCGCCCCCGGCCGTCCCGCGGAGATCGCGTCGGCGGTGAGCAGCACGAAGGCTCCGATGGTCCTCGGCTCCTCGTCGTAGTGGTGGGCGCGGACCGCGTGGACCACGTTGGCGGGCCGTCCCAGCCGGGAGAGGATCTCGGCGCCGATGACGGCGTGCGACCCCTCGATCTCGTGGTCGACCGCCCGGCCGATGTCGTGGAAGAGGGCGACCTCCCGGGCCTCGTCCTCGTCGGCCCCGATCTCGGCGGCGATCATCCCCGCGAGGGCGGCCACCTCGGTGCTGTGGACGAGCACGTTCTGGCCGTACGAGGTGCGGAAGCGCAGGGTGCCCAGCAACTTGACCAGCTCGGGATGCACGCCCTGGATGCCCGCCGCGAAGCAGGCCTTCTCCCCCTCCTCCTTGATCAGCAGCTGGATGTCCGAGCGGCTCTTGGTGACCATCTCCTCGATCCGGGCGGGGTGGATGCGACCGTCGGTGAGGAGCTTCTCGAGGGTCATCCGGGCGACCTCGCGGCGCACCGGGTCGAAGCCGCTGAGCACCACCGCCTCGGGGGTGTCGTCGATGATCAGGTCGACCCCGGTGGCCGCCTCGAGGGCGCGGATGTTCCGGCCCTCGCGGCCGATGATGCGGCCCTTCATCTCGTCGCTGGGAAGCTGGACCACCGTCACCGAGGTCTCGCCCGACTGGTCGGCGGCGTGCCGCTGCATCGCCGCGATGAGGATCTCGCGGCTGCGCTGGTCGGCCTCCTCGCGGACCCGGTCGGAGGCGGCGCGGATGCGGGCGGCGATCTCCGGGGTCAGCTCCGCCTCGACCCGGGTGATGATCTCGTCGCGCGCCTCGCCCTGGGTGAGGGCGGCCACCCGTTCCAGCTCGGTGGTGATCCCGGCGCGCTCGGCGTCGATGCCGCCGCGCACCTCCTCGAGCTCCAGCTCGCGGCGGCCGAGCCGCTCCTCCCGGGAGTCCATCTCCTGGGCCCGGCGCTCCATCGCCTCCTCGCGCTGGGCGCCGCGCTGCTCGAGGCGGGCCAGCTCGGCGCGGCGCTCCCGGTTCTCCGTCTCCACCTCGGAGCGGAGCTTCAGCGCCTCCTCCTTGGCGGCGAGCATCATCTGCTTGCGCTGCTGGTCGAGCTCGGCGAGGGTCTCGCGGTGGCGCTCCTCGTCGGCGGCGCGGGTGGCCCGCTCCTTCTCCAGCTGCTGTCGGGTGTAGAGGATGGCGCCGGCCAGGGCGACCGCGGCCACGGCCAGCAGGATCAGGGCTACCAGCATCGGGAGGGGGGACCTCGTTGATGGAGCGGGTCGTGAGGTGCTCGCCACCTCGCGAGGACGACTGCGTTCCCAGGGGTGTTGGGGCGGTGTGCGGGGCGGGGACGCAGAGGTCCGGTGCTCCGTCGGCTGGGTGTGCCGACGCCTCCCTCCGGGTAAGCCCCGACATTGTACGAACGCGTAAAGGGGGTAGGCGTGGCGGGGTGTGTTGGGCGGGCGGTGAGCGGCGGGGTTGTACCCTTGCCGGGTGCCCAGCACCCTGCGACAGGACGGCGCCGCGGGGTCGCCGCCGGCGCGGCCCGGGGCGTCTCCGCCGCCGCGCCCCGGTGCGGAGCCCGGTCGCGTGGCGGCGCTGACCGCCCGCAGCGGCATCGAGCTGGGCGCCCTGCTCGCCGGCTGCGCCCTGCTCCGGGTGGGCGCCGCCGGGGCCGGCCAGGCGGTGCAGCTCGACCTCGTCGACCTCGGCGGGGGCCGTGCCAGCCACATCACCGTGGGCCTGGTGGGCGCCGCTCAGGCGGTGCCGGAGATGCTGCTGGCCTTCGGCCTCGCCCGCCTCGCGGACCGGTTCGGCCGCCGCCGCTTCCTCATCGGCGGCCCGCTCCTGGGGATGCTCGCCGTGCTCCTGCTCGCCGGCGCCGTGCACCCCGCGCAGATCGGCATCGCCCGGCTCTTCGAGGGGGTGGGCGCCGCCGCCTTCGTGCCCACCGCGCTCGGCACCATCGCCGCCGCGACCTCCTCCGACCGGGCGGTCAGGGCGCGGGCGAGCGGCGCCTTCGAGGGCGCCACGCTGGTGGGCTACGCCGGCGGCTTCCTGGTGGGCCCGCTCTTCTATCACCTGCTCGGCAGGGGATGCTTCCTCGTCCTCGCCGCCTTCTACCTCGCCGCCGCGCTGGTCTCGCTGCGCTTCGTCCCCTGGATCCCGCCGCTGCAGACCAGCCCGGTGGGGGTGATCATGCGGGCGATCACCGGGCCGGGTCCGATCCGGGTCTTCATCCCCGCCTGGCTGGCGGTGAACACCCTGGTGGGCGGCTGGTACTTCAACCTCGCCTCGCTGCTCCGGCAGTCGCGCGACCCCTCCCAGACGCTGGTCCACGGCTTCGACAACCGGGTGATCTCCGCGATCCTGCTCGGCTGGGTGGTGCTGCTCATCCTCGGCATCCTCATCTGGACACCGGTGCTGCGCCGGATCGGCGGCCCGGCCACGATGCGCCGAGCCATCCCCGGGGTCTACCTGATCGGCATCGGCACCCTGCTGATGAATCACCTGCCGCTGGCCTGGGCCCCGGCGCTGCTCCCGATCGCCGCCGTCGGGGTGATGACCATCGGAGGGTTCGGACCCGCCGCGGTGGCCTACCTCGCCGACTGCTCGGAGAGCCTGGCCGCCGACCGTGCGGCGCTGATGGCCTTCTACACCATCACCCTCGCAGGTGGCGGCGCACTCGGATCACTGCTCGGCGGCCTCCTGGCGAAGTGGCTGCTCCTCGACGGCCTGGTGCTGCTCGGCGTGCTCTGCGCCACCGTCGCCCTGGTCTCGCTGAGCGCGGTGGTGCGCTACGAGCGGGGGCGCGAGGTGGTGCCGGAGCCCTGAAGCTCTACCCCCCGGTGGCCGGCGCTGCCGCGGACCCGTTTGCGGACGGCGTCGCCGGCGTCGCCGGGACGTCGGCGGCGGGGGCCGGGGCGGGGAGCAGGCTGGCCCGGACCCGCTGGGCGATCTCGCCGAGCAGGTCGGGGTTCTGGCGCAGGAAGTCGCGGACGTTCTCGCGCCCCTGGCCGAGGCGCATGTCGCCGTAGCTGAACCAGGCGCCGCTCTTCTCGACGATGCGGCTCTCCAGGGCGACGTCGAGGACGCTGCCCGCGTAGGAGATGCCCTCGTCGTAGAGGATGTCGAACTCGGCCGCGCGGAAGGGCGGGGCCACCTTGTTCTTCACCACCTTGACCTTGACCCGGCTGCCGACCACGTCGAGGCCCTGCTTGATGGAGTCGATCTTGCGGATGTCCATGCGCACCGAGGCGTAGAACTTCAGCGCCCGGCCGCCGGTGGTGACCTCGGGGTTCCCGAACATCACCCCGACCTTCTCGCGCAGCTGGTTGATGAAGATCACGCTGGCGTTGGAGCGGCTGATGGCAGCGGTGAGCTTGCGCATCGCCTGGGACATCAGCCGGGCCTGGAGGCCGACGTGAGTGTCGCCCATCTCGCCGTCGATCTCCGCCTTGGGGACCAGCGCGGCGACGGAGTCGATGACGATCACGTCGACCGCACCGCTGCGCACCAGCACCTCGACGATCTCCAGGGCCTGCTCCCCGGTGTCGGGCTGGGAGATGAGCAGCTCCTCGGTGCGCACCCCGATGCGCGCGGCGTACTGGGGGTCGAGGGCGTGCTCGGCGTCGATGAAGGCGGCCACGCCCCCCCGCTTCTGGGCCTCGGCGATGATGTGGAGGGTGAGCGTGGTCTTGCCCGACGACTCCGGCCCGTAGATCTCGACCACCCGGCCGCGGGGCACGCCGCCGACGCCGAGGGCGATGTCGAGGGTCAGCGCCCCGGTGGGGATGGCGTCGACGTTGCGCTGCGCGTCGGCTGCCCCCAGCCGCATGATCGCGCCCTTTCCGTAGGAGCGCTCGATCTGGCCCAGCGCTGTGCTCAGCGCGCGTTCTCGCTCGGTGGACACCGGCTCGGTCTCCTTGGGGGCGGCGCCACGCCGCCCGCTGCCTGCGGTGCTCCGGAGTGTCCCACTTTCCAGTGTGTTTGTCAATGCTTCAACTCCGGGGGTGGTCGGACCGAACATATGTATGGTAGCCGGACCCGCAGGGGGGCTGCAGGGATCACCCCCCGGCGACCCGACCCCGTCCCCGGGCCGCCCGCCGGGCGGCCTCGGTGCAGAGACCCAGCGCCGCCCGCACCGCCACGCCACGGTTGGCCTCCCGCCCGTGGTCGCCCTCCAGGCGCACCGCCCGGCGCCGGCCGTCGGGGCCGGCGACCGCCACCCAGATGAGCCCCGGCGGCTTCTCCGAGCCGGCGGCGCCGGGGCCGGCGACGCCGGTGATCCCGAGGCCGATGTCGGCGTGGAGCCGGCGGCGCGCCCCGGCCGCCATCGCCAGCGCCACCGCCTCGCTCACCGCCCCGTGGGCCTCGATGAGCTCGGCGGGCACCAGGAGGAGGTCGATCTTCACCTCGTCGGCGTACGCGACCACCCCGCCGAGCATGTAGCGCGACGAGCCCGGCAGGGCGGTGATCACCGCCCCGAGCAGGCCGCCGGTGCACGACTCGGCGGTGGCCACGGTGAGGCCGGCGGCGAGCAGCGCCGCCGCGGACGCCGCCGACTCCGGGTAGAGCTCGGCCAGCAGCGGCTCCGCCGAGGGATCGCGGCGGGCGCGGCGCCGGACCAGCCCCCGGGCGGCCGCGCCGACGCCGACCCCGATCGCCCCGGCCCCGGCGCCGATCAGCACCGAGATCGCCGCCCCCCGACCCTCGTCCGCCATCGCCCCGATGATACGGCCCGCCCGGCGGCTCCCACCCGGACCTCAGACGACGAAGCGCCGGTACCGCCAGAGGTAGTCGAGCCCGCTGAGGACGGTGGCGGTGACCGCCAGGGCGACCGAGGCGATCGCGACCCCGTGGAGCACCGGGAACGGACGCTGCAGGATCAGCAGCTCGAGCATGAGGTTCTGGGTCAGGGTCTTCGACTTCCCCCACGGGGTCGAGCCGATCACCACGCCCTGGGAGGCGGCGAGCAGCCGCAGGCCGGTGATCAGGAACTCGCGGGAGACCACCACCAGCGCCACCCACGCCGGGATCACCGACGCGCTGACCATGATCACCAGCACGGTGATCACCAGCAGCTTGTCGGCGAGCGGGTCGAGGAACTTGCCCAGCTCGGTCACCAGCCGCCGGCGGCGGGCGATCTCGCCGTCGAGGGTGTCGGTGGCGGCCGCGGTGGCGTAGACGGCGGCGCCGACCTGGTCGTGGTACGGGAACGACGCCGAGATCGAGTAGCCGACCACGGGGATCAGCGCCAGGCGCAGCAGGGTCAGCTGGGTGGGCAGGTTGAGCCGCGAGCGGATCAACCCTCGACCGTCGCGGGGACGCCGGCCACCTGGTAGGTGCCCGCGGCGGTGATCCGCACGGTCAGGAAGCGGTCGAGGAGGGCGGCGGGGTCGTCGAGGCCGCGCACCACCACCCGGCCGTCGACCTCGGGCGCCTCGCGCTCGGACCGTCCCAGCAGCACCGGGGGACGGCCGCCCCGCCCCGGGGCCACCGCCTCGCCGAGGACGAGCAGGTCGCGGCCGACCACCCGCCGGTTGCGCGCCCGCGAGGCCGGAGCCTGGGCGGCGTACACGGCGCGGCGCCGCTCCTCCCGGAGCTCGGGCGCCACCTGGCCGGTCATCCGGGCGGCGACGGTGCCGTCCTCCTCCGAGTAGGCGAAGGCGGTGACCCAGTCGAGCTCGGCCTCGCCGAGGAAGTCGAGGAGGAACTGGAACTCAGCCTCGGTCTCCCCGGGGAAGCCGACCACGAAGGTGCTGCGCAGCGCCAGGTCGGGCATCGCGGCCCGGAGCCGGGCGAGGACGTGCATCGCCCGGTCGGCGCTGTACGGCCGCTTCATCCGCCGGAGCACGTCGGGGTGGACGTGCTGGAGCGGCATGTCGAGGTAGCGGGCCACGCAGGGGGTGGTCGCGATCGTCTCGATCAGCTCCTCGGAGACCCCCTCGAGGGTGGCGTACATCATCCGGATCCAGGTCGGCGCCGGCTCCAGGGCCGCCAGCCGGCGCAGCAGCTCGGAGAGCGAGCTGCGCTCGGGGAGGTCCTTCCCGTAGCCGGTGAGGTCCTGGGCGACCAGCACCAGCTCCTCGACCCCGCGGTCGAGGGCGGCGGCGGCCTCGGCGGCGATCACCTCCACCGGCTTGCTGCGCAGGTTGCCGGTGAACGACGGGATCGTGCAGAAGGCGCAGCGGAAGTTGCAGCCGTCGCTGAGCTTGAGGTACGTGGTCGCCGGCGCGGTGGGACGGAAGGGCAGCTGCGAGTAGTCCACCGGGCGCAGCTCCTCCACCCGCACCACCGGGCGTCCGATCCGGGGGCCGGCGAGCTCGTCGGGGAGCGCAGGCCAGTCGCGGGTGCCGATCACCAGGTCGAGCTCGGGCATCGATTCCGCAAGGTCGGCGCCGTGACGCTGGGCGAGGCAGCCGCTCGCCACCAGCCGCATCCCGGGGTTGCGCCGCTTCACCTCGCCGAGCTCGAGCAGGGTGTCGACCGACTCCTGGGCGGCGGCCTCGATGAATCCGCAGGTGTGCACGATGGCGACGTCGGCCTGCTCGGGGGAGGCCGCGGGCTCGTACCCCCGACCCTCCATCAGGCCCTCGAGGTAGCCGCCGTCCACCTGGTTCTTCGGGCAGCCGAGGACCCGCAGGTGGTAGGTCGGCGGCGTGCCGGCCATCGTCAGCGGTAGTTGGTGAACTGCAGGGGGACGTCGAGCTCGAGCTCGCGGAGGTCCTTGATCACACCCTGCAGCGTGTCCTTCTCCTTCGACGAGACCCGCAGCTTGTCGCCCTCGATGCGCACCTGCACCTTGGGATGCGCGGCGCGGATCCTCTTGTTGAGATCCCGGCCGAGATCGTCCGAGATGCCCTTTTTGAGCTTGACCACCTGGCGGAGGTTCCCCCTGGCGGCGTCCTCGGGCTTCTGGGGGTCGAGGATCTTGAGATCGATCCCACGGCGGTGCAGCTTGCTCTGGAGCACGTCGAGCATCGCCTTCAGATGCATGTCCGAGTCGCTCAGGAAGACCAGCTCGTCCTTCTCCTGGGTGATCTCGGCGGTCACGTTCTTGAAGTCGTAGCGGGTCGTGATCTCCCGCCGCGCCTGGTCGAGCGCGTTCACCAGCTCCTGCTGGTCGTAGTCGCTGACGACGTCGAAGCTGTGGTCTGTTGCCATGGCGTAGCAGAGGATACTGAGCCAGCCATGTCCACCGGTCCCCCACGCCCCGGAGCTCGCTCCGGATCGCCCTTCGAGGAGGCCTTCGGCTTCCGCCGCGCGGTGGCCGTCGACGGCCGGGTGGTGGTGTCCGGGACGGCGCCGATCGAGCCGGACGGCGGCTGCGCCGAGGGCGCCGGGGCCCAGGCGCGGCGGTGCCTGGCGATCATCGCCGAAGCGCTGCGGGAGCTCGGGGCGGCACCCGCCGACGTGGTCCGCACCCGGATGTACATCGTCGACCCCGAGGACGCCGAGGCGGTCGGCCGCGCCCATCTCGACGCCTTCGGCGAGGCCCGGCCGGCGGCGACGATGGTGGTGGTTGCCGGCCTCCTCGACCCCCGATGGCGGGTGGAGATCGAGGCCGAGGCCGAGGTCAGCCGGCCCGGAGCCGCCGCGCCACCAGGCTGAGGTCGTCGACCAGGCGGGCCATCTCGAGGTGGCGCTGGCCGGGGTCGTCGACCCGCAGGACCGACGAGGGGTGCACGGTGACGTACGCCTCCCGGCCCCCCTCCAGGTCGAGGCACTCGCCGCGCTGGCGGGTCAGCCGCACCCCCGGCCCGAGCAGCGCCCGCACCGCGGTGGCTCCCATGGCGACGACGATGCGGGGGTTCACCGCCTCCAGCTCGGCGTCGAGCCACCGATGGCAGGCGTTGATCTCGCTGACCAGCGGGGTCTGGTGGATCCGCCGTGACCCTCGCCGCACCCACCTGAAGTGCTTCACCGCGTTGGTCACGTAGGCGGCGCCCCGGTCGATGCCCGCCTCGGCGAGCGCCCGGTCGAGGATCTGCCCGGCGGGACCGACGAAGGGACGGCCCTCCCGGTCCTCGCGATCGCCGGGCTGCTCGCCGACCAGCATGAGCGGGGCGGGCACCGGCCCCTCCCCGAACACCGTCCGGGTGGCGTGCTGGTGGAGCGAGCAGGCCGTGCACCGCGCCGCCCCGGCGCGCAGCGCCTCGAACGCGGCGACCGGCGCCGCCACGACCTCGCCCCGTGCCAAGCCTCACCCCCGTGCTTCATTTTCACAATACGATATATCCACTGCATCATAACTAGAGGTAACGCAGCGGTGGGGGTTCGAAGGGGAGTGTGGCCTCCCCCCCGGAGAAACCGGCCCGCCGCGAAACCCGTCACTGATATCCGAAGTGTCAGGTTATCCCCGACTTGTCCCCACTGTCCCCAGCCAGCTCGCGGAGCCGGTCGGACCAGAAACGGTGGCGGCCGTCGAGCCGGCTCTCCTCGGCGACGAGGATGACCAGGTCGTTGTCGAGCTCGGCGCGGGCGGCGTCGGCGCCCTTCCCGAGCCTGCTGGCCAGCTCGCTGATCAGCGCGCGCTTGAACTCGAGGAGCTCCGCGTACACCGCCGTCCAGTGGGCGGCGTCCCGGGGGTCGGTGGACCGGAGGTCCCGGTCCTCGCCCGGGAGCCGGCGCTCCGGGTCCACCGCCCGCATGGCGGCGCGTCGGAGGTCGTCGTCGTCCATGCGGGCGCCATCCTAGGCGCTGCCGTGCCGCTCCTGCCGCCCGGGACGGGGAGGGCCGGCCCCGGGCCGGCCCTCCCGCCCGCTCACGGGGTCAGAGACCCGCGCACTGCCCGGTCTCGGCGCCGGACACGGTGTTCGGGGGGCCGAACGTGAAGGGTGGGCTCGCATTGCCGCTGCACGCCAGCGAGCCACGGATGGTGTTCCCCCCGATGAGGAGCGGGTTCCCGGTGTTGCTGGCCACCGCCACCCCACCGGAGATCTGGTTGCCGTCCAGAACGACGGAGGAGTGGTTGCCCGCGAGGGTCACCCCACCCAGCAGGGTGTTCGGGCGGCAGGGAGTGTCCTCCTGCTGCAGGAGCTGAGCGAGATCGGGTCCGCCGAGGAGGAGGAAGCCGGTCGCGCCCCGCATCGTCACCGCGCCCTTGACCGTGCTCCCGCACATCGTCACCGAGGTGGCGCCGTCGCCGCTGACACCGCCCTTCACCGTCGCCCCGTCCATGAACAGGGTGCCCCCGGGCCGGACGATCACCGCGCCCGGCACGGTGACGTTGATCAGGCAGACGGTCTGCCCGGGACCCACGATCACCGGCGACCCGCTCGGGTTGGTGGTGCAGCCGGTGGGCGGGGTGCAGGCGGTGAGCCCGAGCCCTCCCAGCACCGGGCCGATCACCGCCGCCGCCATCTGCGCGGCGCGCCGGCGCGACCGGCCACGCGGGCGCGTCTCGCTGCTTGCCATGTCCCTGTCCCCCTCCCGTGGGTGGCCCGAACGATGCGGACCGACTCCCTGTTGCCCTCCTTCAGTCGTCCGGCGGCCGCGGAACCCTGCGGTCCCCGGTCATTCCTCGCCCTGCTCGGCGAGGAACTCGTCGACCTGGATGACGTCCATCAGCACCTCGCGCGACTTGCTGCCCTCGTAGGGGCCCACCACCCGGGCCTCGGCGAGCTGGTCGACGAGACGGGCGGCGCGGGTGTAGCCGACGTTGAGCTTGCGCTGGAGCAGGGAGGCGGCGGCGCGGCCCTCGGCGGCGACGGTGTGGGCCGCCTTGGCGAAGAGCGGGTCGCGCTTGGTGGCGTCCCTCGCCCAGGACACCGTGGCCTCGACCTGGAAGATCTCCTCCTGGTAGTCGGGGCGCCCCTGCGCCTTCCAGCTGTCGATCAGGCGGTCGAGCTCGCGGTCGCTGACGTAGGCGCCCTGGAGGCGGCGCGCCTTGCCCTGGTCGATGGGCAGGTAGAGCATGTCGCCGCGGCCGAGCAGCTTCTCGGCGCCCATCTCGTCGAGAATGACCCGGGAGTCGACGCCGCTGGAGACCGCGAAGGCGATGCGGCTGGGGATGTTGGCCTTGATCAGGCCGGTGATGATGTCCGCCGAGGGGCGCTGGGTGGCGACGATCAGGTGGATGCCGACGGCGCGGGCGAGCTGGGCGATGCGGCAGATCAGGTCCTCGATCTCGCCGGCGGCGACCATCATCAGGTCGGCGAGCTCGTCGATGACCACCACGATGTTGGGCAGGGGGTTCAGCCCCAGCTGGGGCACGCGCTCGTTGAACGCGGCGATGTTGCGGGCCCCGTGGGAGGCGAAGAGCTTGTAGCGCTCCTCCATCTCCCGCACCGCCCAGCGCAGCGAGGCGACGGCGGCGTCGGGCTCGACCACCACCGGGACCAGCAGGTGGGGGATGTCCGCGAACCCGCTGAGCTCGACCCGCTTGGGGTCGATCAGGATCAGCTTCAGCTGCGCCGGGGTGGCCTGGAGGAGGAACCCGGCGAGCACCGCGTTGATGCAGACCGACTTGCCGCTGCCGGTGGCGCCGGCGATCAGCAGGTGGGGCATCCGGGCCAGGTCGCCGACCACCGGGTGGCCGCTGACGTCGGCGCCCAGCGCCACCCCCAGCCGGCTCCGGACGTCACCGAAGGCGCCGGAGTTGACGACGTCCTTGAGGGTGACCAGCTGGGCCGCCTTGTTCGGCACCTCGATGCCGATCGCCGCCTTGCCGGGGATCGGGGCCTGGATGCGGATCGGCGCCGCCAGCGCCAGGGACAGATCGGTCTGGTGGCTGACGATCTTCCGCACCGGCACGCCGACGGCGGGCTGGAGCTCGTACTGGGTGACCGTCGGTCCGCTGTTGACGCCCCGCACCCGGGCCTCGATCCCGAAGGCGAGCAGGGTGGACTCGATGGTTCCGCGGGTGGTGCGGATCTCCGCCTCCAGCCGCTCGCGCTTGCCGGTCACGGTGTCGAGCAGCTCCATCGACGGCACCGTCCAGATCCGCTCCGGCTCGGGCTCGTCGGTGGCCAGCTCGACCGCGTGCAGCGGCACCTCGGCGGTGCCGAGGACGGCGGGCTCGGGCTCGGGCACCGGCTCCATCGGCAGCCCCTCGAACTCGCGGGCGAAGGGGATGATTGGCGACGGGGCCTCGTCGGGAGCCGGCTCCTCGGCGGGCGGGGACCCGAGGTCGGCCCCGTCGGGGATGAACAGGGGGAGCGAGACCGCCTCGGCGGAGGCCCCCCGGCGGCGGCGGCCGGTGGCGGCGGGCTCGGGCGGCCCCGGAAGCGGGGGCGGCGCGGCAGGCGCCTGCACCGGAGCCTCCGCGTCCGCCAGCCGCACCTCGGCCCACCAGGCGCGGAGCGCCGCCGCCACCCGGCCGACCCGGAGCTCCACGGCGAGCACCAGGCCCAGGGAGGCGAAGACCAGCCAGGCGGTGCCCGCGGCGGCGCCGCCGAGGCGGTTGCCGAGCCCGGGGCCGAGGCGCTGCCCCACCCGCCCCGCGGTCCCGGGATCGACCAGCCCGAGGAAGCCGAGCAGCGCCACCGCGGTGAGGAGGCTGCCGGCGGCGCCCTGGATGCCGCCGCTCCAGCCCCGCACGCCGATCATGCGGACGCCCGCGACCAGGGGCGCCGCCGCCACCAGCCACGCGCCGACGCCGAGCCAGGTGAAGAGAGCATCGTGGATCGGCGCCGCCACCGAGCCGCCGCCGGGGAGGGCGAGGACCGCGGCGAGCACCACCCCGGCGCCGATGCCGCCGACGCCGCAGAGCTCGCGCCGCTGGTCGGGGGTGAGCAGCGGCGTCCGCGGGGTCGACACCGTGCGCGGGGTGCGCGGCCGGCGGGCGCGCGGCGCCGCCGTACGGGATCGCGATCGGGCGGGGCGGCGGACCCGGGAGCGGGCCGATGCCGGACCGGCACCCTTGGTGCGGGCCATCGGGATGGCAGCCTCTCTGAGTGGGACGTGGAGCTGAGCGGCGACGGGCTGCGAGTTCCGTCGAACGGATGCGCCGCCGATGGTAGCAGTCCTCGTGCTACTGTGGACCACGGCCCCCACTGATGGGGCCTGCCAACTTGGTGAGATCCCTCTCCCCGCCCTCCTTCCGCGGCGGTGTCCTCAAGTCAGCGGCATCACGCATCCCGAGGGGGAGCCCGGGCTCCACGGAGCCCCAGAAAGGATCCCATGGCCACCTTTGCCGATCTCGGCGTGCGCTCGCGCACCGCCGACGCCCTGAGCCGCGGTGCGATCAACGAGCCGCTGCCGGTGCAACGCGACGCCATCCCCCCGCTGCTGGCCCGCCGCGACGTCGTCGTCGAGGCTCCCACCGGCTCGGGGAAGACGCTCGCGTTCCTCGTCCCCATGGTCGAGCGGCTGTCCGGTCACCGCTCCGGCGGCGCCCGCGCCCTCGTCGTCGTCCCCACCCGTGAGCTCGCCAGCCAGGTGGCCTCGGTGCTCCGCACCGTCGACCCGGCGCTGCGGGTCGCGCTCGTCGTCGGAGGCGTCGGCTACGGCGGGCAGCTCTCGCTGCTCCGCAACTCGCCCGACGTCATCGTCGGCTGCCCGGGGCGGCTGCTCGACCTCGCCGCCCGCGGCGCCGCCCGGCTCGACCGGATCGAGTACCTGGTGCTCGACGAGGCCGACGAGATGCTCGACCAGGGCTTCGCCCCCGACGTCGAGCGGATCATGGCGATGACCCCGCAGAACCAGCCCGGCCGCATCCTCCGCCAGACCGTCCTCGCCTCGGCGACGATGCCCGCCTGGGTGCGCACCATGATCGACCGCCACCTGGTCGACCCGGTGCGCCTCGCGGTGTCGACCGAGCAGGTGCCCCTGCTCGAGCAGGGGCTGCTGCGGGTGCGCCGCGACCAGCGGGTCGCCACCCTCTCCGCGCTGCTGCGCCAGTTCGACGGCTCCGCGCTCGTCTTCCACCGCACCAAGCACGGCGCCAAGCGGCTGGCCTCCGATCTGCACCGGCTCGGCCACCGCGCCGACGAGCTCCAGGGCAACCTCTCCCAGAACGCCAGGGACCGCGCCATCGCCGGCTTCCGCGCCCGCAGCACCGACGTGCTCGTGGCCACCAACGTGGCCGCGCGCGGGCTCGACATCGACCACGTCTCGCTGGTGGTGAACTACGAGCTGCCCGACAGCCCGCAGTGGCTGACCCACCGGGCCGGGCGCACCGCCCGCAACGGCGCCGAGGGCACCGCGGTCACCTTCCTCTCCGACGACGACATGGAGCAGTGGAGCAAGCTGCGACGCCTCGGCGGCCCCGCGCTGCGCTGGGCGGACGGTGACGCGCTGCTCGGCGAGGGTGAGCTGCGGCTGCTGGAGACGCCGCCCCCCGGTGAGCCCAACGGCCGCCCGGCACCCCGGCGTCCCGTCCCGCTGCGCGGCTACGGCCGCGGCCGCGGCGCCGGCAACGGCGCCGGACGCCCCCGGGCCGCGGAGGGACGGCGCGCGCCTAGACCTCGGTGATCACCGGGAGGATCATCGGCCGGCGACGGGTGCGGCGGTAGAGGAAGCGGGCCAGTCCCTCGTGGATCGCCGACTGCCACACCGACCACTCGGAGTCGGGGCGCAGCTTCGACACCAGCTGGAGGATGTGGGCGCGCGCCTCGTCGAAGAGCGACTCGGTCGAGGACTCGTCGACGAAGCCGCGTGACACCAGGTCGGGGCCGCCCACCACCATCCCGGTGGAGCGCTCGACGGTGAGCACCACGATGAGCACGCCGTCCTGGGCGAGGGCGCGGCGGTCGCGCAGCACCACGTCGCCGGCCTCCTCGATCTCCAGACCGTCGACGTACACGTAGCCCGCGGGGGCGCGCAGGGTGGTGCGGCGGATTCCCGCGGCGTCGATCTCGATGATGGTGCCGTTGTCGATCGGCAGCACCCGCTCGGCGGGGATGCCCACCGCCCGGGCGAGCTCGGAGTGGATCGCGAGGTGGCGGTACTCGCCGTGCACCGGCACGAAGTAGCGCGGCCGCACCAGGGTCATCAGCAGCTTGAGCTCCTCGCGGCTGGCGTGGCCCGAGGCGTGCACCCGGTGACGTGACGAGTGGAAGACGCGGCTGCCCTGCCGGTAGAGGTTGTTGATGGTGCGATGCACCAGCTCCTCGTTGCCGGGGATGGGGTTGGCGCTGATGATGACGGTGTCGCCGCGCTGCAGCTGGACGATCGGGTGCTCGCCGGCGGCGATCCGGGTGAGCGCCGACAGCGGCTCGCCCTGGGCGCCGGTGCAGACGATCAGCACCCGGTCGGCACTCAGCCCGTCGAGCTGGCGGGGCCAGAGCAGCGACCCCGGCGCCACCTTGAGGAACCCCAGCTCCTGCGCGGTCGCGACGTTGTTGAGCATCGACCGTCCCACCACGAGCGAGCGGCGGTTGTGCTCCTCGGCGCAGTCGAAGGCCTGCTGCAGCCGCGAGATGTTGGAGGCGAAGGTGGCCATCAGGATGCGCCCGGGCGAGGTCGCGAAGATCGGCGACAGCCCCTCCCCCACCTGGCGCTCGCTCGGCGTTGTGCCCTCGGACTCGGCGTTGGTGCTGTCGCTGAGCAGCAGCAGCACGCCCTCGTCGCCGATCCTGGCGAGCCGGGCGAGGTCGGGCGGCTCGCCGTTGATCGGGGTGTGGTCGAGCTTGAAGTCGCCACTGTGCACGATGGTGCCGAGCGCGGTGCGGATCGCCAGCGCGCAGGCGTCGGGGATGCTGTGGGTGGTGTGGATCCACTCCACCGCGATGCCGCCCAGCTCGACGGTGTCGCCGGCGCGCACCACCTGGGTCTCGGTGGAGTCGAGCAGCCCGTGCTCCTTCAGCTTGGAGCGCAGGAACCCGAGGGTGAGGCTGGTGCCGTAGACCGGCACCGGCAGCCGCGGCAGGATGTACGGAAGCCCGCCGATGTGGTCCTCGTGCCCATGGGTGAGCACGATGCCGCGGACCCGCTGGGCGCGCTCGAGCAGCCAGGAGATGTCGGGGATCACCAGGTCGATGCCGAGCATCTCCTGCTCCGGGAACATCAGCCCGCCGTCCACGACCACGATGTCGTCGTTGCACTCGATCGCCATCAGGTTGCGGCCGATCTCGCCGAGGCCGCCCAGGGGCACGAGCGACAGCCGCCCCCCTCCCACCGCCGGTGGGGCGTGCAGGACGTCGGTCATCAGAAGAGGGTGAGCTGCTCGTCGGCGGCGCGGACCGCGACGGCGCGCGCGGCCTCCTCCGCCAGCTCACGCTGCCGGCGCTCCCGCTCCGCCCGGGCCTCGTCGAGGTAGCCGCGCACCTTCTGCATGTCCTCCTCCAGGGTGCGCAGCAGCGAGGCGTTGTAGAGCGCGGCCGCGGGATGGAGGAGGGGCACGTAGAGACGGTCGCCGCGGCGCACCCGCTGTCCGTGGATGCGGCTGATGCCGGGCATGCCCGGGAGCAGACGTCCCACGGCGTGACGGCCCAGCAGCAGGATGACGTCGGGGCGGATCAGTGCCACCTGGTCGTCGAGGAAGTGCGCGCACGAGCTCACCTCGGCGGGCTCGGGGTCGCGGTTGCCCGGCGGGCGGCACTTCAGGACGTTGCCGATGTAGATGTCCTGGCGGTCCAGCCCGATCGACTGGAGCAGCCGGGTGAGCAGCTGGCCGGCGGCGCCGACGAAGGGCCGGCCGGTGCGGTCCTCCTTCTCGCCCGGAGCCTCGCCGACGGCCATGATCCGCGCCGTCACCGGCCCGTCGCCGGGCACCGCGCGGGTGCGGGTGGCGTGAAGCGGGCAGGCGGTGCAGGACTCGATGGAGCGGTGGAGCGCGAGCAGCGCCTCGGCGCCGGCGGCGCCGGCCCCGGGCACGGCCGGGACGGTGCTGCCGAAGGGGATGTGCCCGAGGCTCACGCGCTGCGGACCGCGCGAGGGGGGGCTGCGGCATGGCCGGGGGCGAGCCCGACGAGGTCGCCGCAGGCGTCGAGCAGGGCGCCGAGGGTGGCGCGCCGGACCGGGTCGAGGGGCACCAGCGGCAGCCGCACGCCGCCCACGTCGACGCCGAGGTGCTGGAGCGCCGCCTTGACCGGGATCGGGTTCGAGGTCACGAACAGGCCGTGGAAGAGCGGCAGCAGCCGCACGTGCAGCCCGGCGGCGGCGGCGGTGTCGCCGGCCACCTGGGCCTCGATCATCCGGCGCACCGCGGCCCCGCAGACGTGGGACACGACGCTCACCACGCCGAAGGCGCCGACACTCATGAAGGGCAGGATGAGGCCGTCGTCGCCGCTCCAGACCCGGAAGCCCGGCGGCGCGCCGGCGACGATCTGCGCCACCTGGTCGGCGTCGCCCGCCGCCTCCTTGGTGCCGCAGATGTGGGGATGCCGGGCGAGGGTCAGCGTCGTCTCGACGGTGAGGTTCACGCCGGTGCGCCCGGGGATGTTGTAGAGGATGACCGGAAGGCCGACGTCCGCGACCGCCTCGAAGTGGGCCACCAGCCCCTCCTGGGGCGGCTTGTTGTAGTACGGCGCCACCACCAGCGCGGCGTCCGCCCCCGCGTCCTTCGCCTCCAGGGTGGCGAGCTCGGTCGCGGCGGTGCTGTTCGAGCCCGTCCCCATCACCACGGCGTGGTCGGGGATGGCCCGGCGCACCGCCCCGAGCAGGCCGAGGCGCTCGGGGTGGGTGAGGGTGGGCGACTCCCCGGTGGTGCCGTTCACCACCACCCCGTCGCTGCCGGAGGCGACGAGCGCGCGGGCGAGGCGCGCCGCCACGTCGAGGTCGACGGCGCCGGCGGCATCGAAGGGCGTCACCATGGCGGTGAGCAACCGGCCCAGGCTCGCCTGCATGGGGCCAGATTGTACGTGCCGGTCACCGGGGGACGAGCAGAGGATGAGACTGATCCCGTCGCCGCGGCAGCCTGACGGGCGGCGGGCGCCGGCGCCGCCGCCGCGCAGGGAAGCCCCCGCTCGGCCGTTGATCACGAAGAGGGCGGTGACGCCCAGGAGGGGGACGACGCATGGTCACGCCGACGGTGGAGGGGCTCCGGGCCCGTTCCGCCGAGCTCGTCGCCGGGCTCCGCGCCCGGATCCGCCGGTCGAGCTGGGGTGAGCGCGCCCTGGTGGGCGGCTCCGCGGCGGTGCTCTTCGCGCTGCTCTTCCTCCCCTGGCTCACCACCAGTTGCGACGCCGACTGCAACGGCTTCGGCCTCGACGCGAGGACCATCGACGGGGTCCACGGCTGGGGACTGCTGACCATGCTCGGGCTGCTGGCCGTGGTCGGCCTCTGGGCGGTGCGCTGCTATCCCGACCGGGTGAGGCTGCCGGCGCTGCCGCTGCGCGATCCCCAGGTCTACATGGTCGCCGGTGCCCTGGAGCTGGTCGGGGTGGTGCTCTTCTGGTTCGAGTTCCATGCCAGCGTGGCCTCCTTCGTCAGCGTCGGGGTGCGGCCCACGCTGGGCTGGTTCCTCGCCCTCGCCGGGGCCACCGCCACCCTGCTGGGCGGCTGGCTGCTGCAGTCGGAGCGACTCTCCCCGGGTTGACATCAACCCGCGTAGGAAGCCGGCGCCCCCGCGCGTCATAGGGCCGGCCATCCACCTCTGGGGAGAGGAACCACATGAACGACCCGCGAACCGTCCGCGGCGCGCGCCCTGCGCCCGCCGGTCACGCCACCCTCACCGGCCACCGGTCGCCCTGGCGACCCGCGCCGCCGGCCGAGACCATCCCGTCCGCGGCCGACGCGCCGCCGCTGCCCTTCGTGCAGGCGCGCATCCGCGCCGGCCGCGAGGCCTCCGACCAGGGTCACGCGATCGGGCAGTGGGCGCCGGGCACCGTCTATCCGGGGGGCGAGCAGGACTGGTGGGCGACCTGCCAGCGCTGCGCCTGCCTGATCTGGGTGGTGTGCCGCAGCGACCGGATGGCGACCGTGCAGCACGTGCCGGGCCGCTGCCGGCCGGGCTGATCTGAGGAGTGCCTTACGCCCCGCGGGAGGCGAGCAGCTCGCCGACCTGGACCGCGTTGGTGGCGGCGCCCTTGCGCAGGTTGTCGACGCTGAGGAAGAGGGCGAGCGCACCCGGCCGGCCGATGTCGGCGCGGATCCGGCCGACGAGCACGTCGTCCTGGCCGGCGGCGTCCCGTGGGGTGGGATAGCGCTGCTGGGCGGGGTCGTCGACGACCCGCACCCCGGCGGCGCCGGCGAGCAGCTCGCGGGCGGCGTCGGGGCGCACCGGCTCGGCGAACTCCGCCCAGACCGCGGCGCTGTGGCCGGTGGCGACGGGGACCCGCACGGTGGTGACGCTCACCGGCAGCTCGGCGAGGCCGAGCACCCGGCGGGTCTCGGCGATCACCTTCAGCTCCTCGTCGGTGTCGTCCCCATGCATCGTCCAGCCGCCGGGGACCACGTTGCCGTGGAGTACGTGGGGGTACACGGCGTGGGAGGGGGCCTCGCCGGCGGCGTCGGCCCGCGCCTGCTCGTGCAGCTCGCCGGCGAGGGCGCGGCCGCCACCGCTGGCCGCCTGGTAGGTGGCCACGGTGATGCGCAGCAGCCCGAAGGCCCGGTGCAGCGGCGCCAGCGCCACCGTCAGCGGGATGGCGACGCAGTTGGGGTTGGCGACGATGCCGTGGTGGCCGTCGAGCTCGACGGCGTTGACCTCGGGCACCACCAGCGGGACGTCCGGGTCCATCCGGTAGGCGCTCGACTTGTCGATGGCGACGCCGCCGTTGCGGGCGACCACCGGGGCGTAGCGGCGCGCCGTCCCCGAGCCGGCGGCGAAGAAGACGACGTCCAGGCCCTCGATGGCCTCGTCGCTCACCTCGACGACCTCGAGGTCGCGGCCGCCGAAGCGCACCGTGGTCCCGGCACTGCGGGCGCTGGCCATGCAGCGCAGCTCGGCGAGCGGGAAGCCCCGCTCCTCCAGGATGCGCAGCACCGTGCTCCCGGCGGCGCCGGTGGCGCCGACCAGCCCAACCCGGGGCGCTCCGCGATCTCCGTTCCGGCTCATCAGGTCTCCGATGATGCCATGGCCCGGGTGACCGTGGCCGCGGGGGGCAGGCCGAGCACCTCCTCGAGGCTGGTGGAGAAACGCTCGGTCGCGGTGACCGCCCGGGCGGCGGCGAGCACCCCCGGGGCGAAGGCGGCGCGCGAGGTGGTGCGGTGCTCGAGGGTCAGGGTCTGGCCGGGGGCGCCGAAGATCACCGACTGGTCGGCGATCGGCCCCTGGAGCCGCAGGCTGTGGACGCCGGCGCCGCCGAGGCTGCCCCCGCGGGTGCCCGGCAGCGTCTCGGTGCGGGGCTCGGTGTGCTCGAAGGGACGCCCCCCGCGGGCGGCGAGCAGTCGCTCGGCGGTGCGCAGGGCGGTGCCGCTGGGCGCGTCGAGCTTGCCGGGATGGTGGCTCTCGATGATCTCGCAACTCTCGAAGTGGCCGGCGCAGACCTCGGCGAGCCACATCATCAGCGCGGCGCCGAGGGCGAAGTTGGGGATCACGCAGCCGCCGAGGCCGGCGGCGGCGCAGCGGTCGCGCAGCTCCTCGACGGCGGCGTCGCCGAGCCCGGTGGTGCCGACCACCGGACGCACCCCGTGGTCCACCGCGGTGAGCGCGTTGCCGAGCGCCGCGGTGGGGACGGAGAAGTCGACCAGCACCTGCGCCCCAGCTCCGGCGAGGGCGGCGGCGAGGTCGTCGCCGACGTCGACCGCCGCCGCGCACTCGAAACCGGGATCGGCCTCGAGCGCGGCGACGATCTCGCGACCCACCCGTCCCCGCGCGCCGCTCACGGCGACGCGCAGGGGGGGCGCCGGGGGGGAGTCCCCCCCCGACAGACCGGTCACGCCGGGCTTGCCGTCCCGGCGCCGGCGGCCTGCGCCTGCTTGCCCGCCAGCTCGCTGATCGCCAGCTTGCGGGAGAGGTTGACGCGGCCCTTGTCGTCGATCTCGATGACCTTGACCATGATCTCGTCACCGATGTTGACCACGTCCTCGACCTTGTTGACGCGGTGGTCGGCGAGCTGGGAGATGTGGACCAGCCCGTCCTTCTTCGGCAGGATCTCGACGAAGGCGCCGAAGTTCATGATCCGGACCACCTTGCCCTTGTAGATCTTGCCCACCTCCACGTCCTCGGTGAGGTCGCGGATCATGGCGATCGCCTGCTGCATCGCGGCGCCGTCGTTCGAGGCGATCGACACCCGGCCGTCGTCCTCGACGTCGATCTGGACGCCGGTCTCCTCGACGATCCGGCGGATGGTCTTGCCACCCGGGCCGATGACGTCGCGGATCTTGTCGGGGTTGATCTGGATGGTCTCGATGCGTGGCGCCCACATCGACATCTCCTCCCGCGGCGCGGGCAGGGTCTCGGTCATCTTGCCGAGGATGTGCAGCCGGCCCACCCGGGCCTGCTCCAGCGCCTGCTCCATCAGCTCCCAGCGGAGCCCCTTGATCTTCATGTCCATCTGCAGGGCGGTGATGCCCGTCTCGGTGCCGGCGACCTTGAAGTCCATGTCGCCGAGGGCGTCCTCCATCCCCTGGATGTCGCTGAGGATGGCCGCCCTGTCACTGTTCTCGTCGGTGATCAGCCCCATGGCGATGCCCGCCACCGGCGCCTTCAGCGGCACCCCGGCGTCCATCAGCGCCATCGTCGAGCCGCACACCGAGGCCATCGAGGTGGAGCCGTTGCTGCTCAGGATCTCGCTGACGATGCGGACCACGTACGGGAAGTCCTCGTCGGAGGGCATCACGTTGTGCACCGCGCGCTCGGCGAGCGCGCCGTGACCGATCTCCCGCCGGCCCGCGGAGCGCAGCGGGCGCGCCTCCCCGACCGAGTAGGGCGGGAAGTTGTAGTGGTGCATGAAGCGCTTGAACTCCTCGAGACCGAGGCCGTCCAGCTTCTGCTGATCCTGGCCGGAACCGAGGGTGACGACGCTCAGCGCCTGGGTCTGGCCGCGGGTGAAGAGGGCGCTGCCGTGGGTGCGGGGAAGCAGACCGACCTGCGACCAGATGTGCCGGATCTCGTCGGTGCGGCGGCCGTCAGGACGGATGCCCTCGTCGAGGATGGCGGCGCGCACGGCGCGCTTGACCTCGCCCTCGAACGCCTTCTTGATCTCGGCCTCGCGATCGACGAAGCGCGGCGCCAGCTGCTCGACGGTCTGCTTCTTGAGCTCGTCGAGGGCCCGCTCCCGGGCCGCCTTGTCGGCGTTGCGGGCGGCCTCGCCGATGCTGCCGGCGATCGCCTCGGCCACCGCGGCCTTGACCTCGGGGTCGACCGCGTTGGAGGGATAGGTCATCGGCGCCTTGCCGACCTTCGCCTTGATCTCGTTCTGGAAGGCGACCAGGCGGCGGATCTCGTCGTGGGCGAGGTGGAGCGCCTGGAGCATGACCGCCTCGGGCACCTGCATGGCCCCCGCCTCGACCATGCCGATGGCGTCGTCGGTGCCGGCCACGATCAGGTCGAGGTCGGACTCCTGGAGTTCCTGCAGGGTGGGATTCAGCACCAGCCGGCCGTCGATGAGGCCGACCCGGACGCAGCCCACCGGGCCCGCGTGGGGGACGTCGCTGATCGCCAGGGCGAGCGATGCGCCGGTGACAGCGAGCGTGACCGGGTCGTTCTCCTGGTCGGCGCTGACCACGGTGGCGACCACCTGGACGTCGTTGCGGAAGTCCTTGGGGAAGAGCGGCCGCAGCGGCCGGTCCATCAGCCGGCAGGCGAGCGTCGCCGCCTCGGTGGGACGGCCCTCACGGCGGGGGAAGCTGCCGGGGATGCGACCCGCGGCGTAGAGCTTCTCCTCGTAGTCGCAGGTGAGCGGGAAGAAGTCGATGCCCTCTCGGGGCTGGTGCGCGCCCACCGCGGTGACCAGCACCATGGTGTCGCCGGAGCGGATGAGCACGGCGCCGCTGGCCTGCTCTGCGATGTGGCCGGTCTCGACGGTGAGCTTTCGGCCGGTGTAGTCCATTTCGAATTTCTGGTAGGGCATGGGAACCTCGGATGTCGGGTGATGATCCCGGTCCGGGTATCTCCGCCACGGGCACCTGCGCCACCGAGGGTGAGGTGTTGGGGATGAGAGAGCGACGGTGCGGTCGCGCCGTTGGGCAGCGGTCCGTTGCCGATCTCCGATCGCCAACGTCTCACCGCGTCGGCCGCGCAGCGCGTCCTGTGAAGGGACACCCGCGACCGGGTGGGACGTGGACGGTGTGGGTTACAAAGTGTTGTAGTGGTGATGCCCACGCATCAGCGGGGCGAAACGCCCTCCCCGAGGAGGGCGGCGGCCATTGAGCGCTGGCAGCTCAGCGGCGCAGTCCCAGGCGGGCGATGATGGCACGGTAGCGCGACACATCGGTCCGGGTCAGGTAGTCGAGCATCCGCCGGCGGCGTCCGACCAGCTTCAGCAGACCGCGCCGGGAGGCGTGATCCTGCGGGTGCTCGCGCAGATGCTCGGTGAGCATCCTGATGCGCTCGCTGAGGATCGCGATCTGCACCTCCGCCGAGCCGGTGTCGGTCTCGTGCTGGCGGTGCTCGGCGATGATCTCGGACTTCTCGCGGATGTCGGGCACTGGGTTCTCCTGGGGCCCTGGAGCGGGCAGTCACCGTGCGGAGGGCCGTTCGCCGCGCATCGCTGGACGCGTCACCACGGCGGGGGCTCCCCGCAGGTCGTGAGGGAGTGTACAGGAAGGCGGGGGTCGGCACCCGGCGCCGGGCCTCAGCCGGGGGCGCAGAGGCGGACCGCCCCGGGCAGGATCTCCAGCGTGGCCGGCGCCGGGCCCACCTCCTCCCCCTCCATCTCGAAGCAGAGCGGCGGCTGCTCGAGGGGGGTCACCCGCACCCTGCGGCCGTGGAGGAGGCGGATGCCGGGCTGCCCGATGTGGGTCCCCGCGTAGATGCGGCGGATCCCGGTGAGCGAGCGCAGCCGGGGCAGGTCGCCGAAGAGCACCACGTCGAAGAGACCGTCGGCGGGATCCGCGCCCGGGGCGACGCACATGCCGCCGCCGAAGTAGCGGCCGTTGGCGATCACCACGTTCTGGTAGCGGCCCTCCTCGGCGACGCCGTCGATCTCCACCCGCGCCGCCCTCGGCCGGTAGCTGAGCAGCGAGGCCAGCGAGTGCCAGAGGAACGTCGCCGTGCCCCCGGCCCGCTTGCTGCTGCGGTTGACCCGGCCGACCACCTCGCCGCCGATGCCGCAGTCGGCGATGTTGATGAAATGCCGGGGCGCGGCGCCGTCGAGGGTGATCCGGCCCACGTCGACGGGCCGGCTGGCGCCGGCGGCGAGCACCGCGGCGGCGCCGGCCGCGCTCGCGGGGATCCCGGCGGTGCGGCGGAAGTCGCCGCCGGTGCCGCTGGGGAGCAGCCCGAGCACCGCCAGCGGGGCGATCGCGCTCCCGTCGGCGTCGAGGAACCCGTTGACCACCTCGTTCAGGGTGCCGTCGCCGCCCACCGCCACCACCCGCTCGCAGCCCTCGCGCAGCGCCGCGCGGGTCAGCTCGGTGGCCTCCCGCGGGGCGGTGGTGAGACGCTCCTCGACCTCCACCCCGGCGGCGGCGAGCACCCGGCGCGTCTCCGGCCAGCTCCGGCCGGTGCGCCCGGCGCAGCTCGCGGGGTTGACGACGGCGACGGTGGTCACCGCGGCGCCTCCGCCGTGCCGAGGTGGGCGGCAACCGCCTCGGCCAGCTCGAGCACCGGCACCGTCGCCGCCCCCTCGAGCCGGGCGGCGCAGCGCGCACAACCGGTGACCACCGCGCTGGCGCCGGCCGCGGCCGCGGCGGCGACCTCGGCGGCGAGGCGGTCGCGGTACCCGCCCGCGATCGTCGGGTGGGTGAGTGGCAGCCCGCCGCCGCCTCCGGAGCAGGCGGTGGTGGCGCCCCGGCCGCGCAGCTCGACGACCTCGAGCCCGAGGCCGCTCAGCACGGCCCGCGGCGGGGCGGTGCAGTCGAGGTGGCGGGCGAGGAAGCAGGGGTCGTGGTAGGCGACCCGGCCGGTGGCCCCGGCGGGGCGGCCGGCGAGCGCCGCGCCGAGAACGGCGGCGAGCGGCTCGACGGTCAGGCCGGCGCCGAGCTGCGCCGCCCGGGTCGCCAGCAGGTGGGCGCACGACGGCGACTGCACCGCCACCCGGCGCGCCCCGGTGGCGGCGACGGCGGCGCACAGCCGCTCCAGCATCGCGGTGAGCGCCCCGGTGTCGCCGAAGCTGCGCGCCGGCGCGCCGCAGCAGCGGTGCTCGTCGAGCACGGTGAAGGCGACGCCGAGGGCGTGGAGCGCCCGCCCCGCGGCCAGCGCCGCCGCCGGACGCAGGCCGAGGGCCCCGCAGCCGGGGAGCAGCAGCATCCCGGCACCGGGGGTGGCGAGGCGGCGGAGCCCGGCGAGCGTCCCCGCCGGGTCGGTCCAGGCCGGCGTGCCCGTCTCGGCGGCGGGAACCCGGCCGGCGGCGGCCTCGGCCACCGCGCGCAGCCCCACCGGCGGGGTGGCCCCGGCGGCGAAGACGGCGGCACGCACCGCCCAGCTCAGCTCCGGGGTCTCCACCCCGTCCACCCGGCAGGGTGGCGTGCAGGCGCCGCAGGTGGCGCAGGCGAACGCGGCCTCGGCGGTGGCCGGCGCGGCGAATCCGCCGGGGGTGCGCAGCGCCGCGAGCACGCTGCGGGCGTGGCCCCAGGGCTGGTGGCGCTCGTTGGCGGTCACCGCCAGGGTGGGGCAGGCACTGCGGCACATCTTCGGACAGGCGGCGCAGCGCCCGGCGGCGATCGCCTGCGCCTCCGGCAGGGGGAGGGCGGTCATCGCGCCGGCGATGAGCGGCCGGGGGGAGTCCCCCACGACAGGCCCGCGCTCACAGCCCCCACTTCCCCGGGTTGGCGACCCCGCCGGGGTCGAGCGCCAGCTTCAGCCGGCGGAGCACCTCGAGCCCGCCCTCCCCCAGCTCCGCGGCCATGTGGGGAGCCCGGGCGAGGCCGGCGCCGTGATGGTGGCCGATGCTCGCCCCGGTCTCGGCGGCGGCCGCCATCACCTCCTCCCAGAGCCGCTCGTGGAGGGGGACCGCCGCCTCCTCCTCGGCGGCGACGCCGGCGAAGCTGAAGTACAGGCAGGCCCCGTCGGGGTAGCCGTGGCTGAGGTGGCAGAGCACGATCAGCCGTCCCCCCAGCCGACGGCGCACCGCCTCGTGGAGGGCCACCAGCCGCGACCAGGGAGCGGCGAGCTCGACGGTGTCGATCACCGCGCCGGGCAGGGGCAGGTAGCGCGCCTGGGCGAAGCCGATGTCGTCGCGGCGCGCGTACCAGGCGGCGACCGCGCCGGGGTCGCAGGCACGGGCGCCGTGGGCGGCGCAGATCGCGGCGAGCTCGGCGGCCTCGGCCCCGGCGACCCCGGCGCGGCCCTCGCAGGAGGTGAGCAGGAGCGCATCATCGTCCAGCCCCTCCCCCGCCCCCGCACCCACCCCCAGCTCGGCGGCCTGGAGGGCGGTGTCGGCGGGGTCGTAGAGGCGGAGCAGCGAGGGCCGCAGCCCGGCCTGGAGGAGCTCGCGCACCGCCGCCACCCCGGCCGCGAAGGTGGCGAACACGGCGGCGTGGTCGACCCGCCGCTCCGGCAGCGGACGGAGCCGGAGGGTCACCTCGACCACCACTCCGAAGCCGCCCTCGCTGCCCAGGAACAGGCGGCGCAGATCGGGACCGGCGCCGCTCGCGGGCTGGGCGCGGAGGGAGACGGCGGTGCCGTCGGGGAGCACCGCCTCGAGGCCGGCGACGAGGTCGTCGATGCGCCCGTAGCGGGTGCTCAGCTGCCCCGCCGAACGGGTGGCCACGAAGCCGCCGACGGTGGACAGCGCCAGCGAGGAGGGGTGGTGGCCGGTGGTGCGGCCACGCTCGCGGCAGGCGTCCTCGAGGCGGCTGCCGAGCACCCCGGGCTCGACCACGACCCAGCCGCTCTCCAGATCCCAGTCGAGGATGCGGTCGAGCCGCTTGAGGTCGAGCACCACCCCGCCCCGGACCGGGACCGCGGCGCCGCACACCCCGGTGCCGGCGCCGAAGGGCGTGAAGGGCACCCCGGCACGGTGGCAGGTGGCGCAGACGGCTGCGACCTGTTCGCGGTCGGCGGGCCAGACCACTGCGTCGGGGCCGGGCAGGGGGTGGCCGCCGCGCTCGGCGATCAGCGCCCGCGGCCAGAGGTCGTGGGCGACGGCGTCGCGGTCGGCGGGCTCGGTGCTGAGCCCGCGGTCGCCGACGGCCTCGCGGAGCTCGTCGAGAAACCCCGCAGGCAGAGCGCTCACGCCGCCGCGACGCCGCGCAGGCGCGCCGCGGCCCGGCCGGCGCGCGCCCCCGTCCAGGCGGCGACGCCGAGGCCGCCGCCGCGCAGGGTGGTGTCGAGGCCACCGAGCAGAGCCCCGCAGGCGAGGAGGTTGTCGAGCACCGGGGCGCCGAAGCCGTCGACGGGGCGGCCCTCGGCGTCGGTGCGCACCCCGGCGGCGAGAAACGGCTGGGGCGTGAAGCGGGTTCGCTCGACCAGGTCGCGCGGGCTCTGCGCCTCGAGGGCGAGACCGCCGGCGAAGAGGGGCAGCCCGAGCAGCGGCTCGCGCGGCCGGGGCTCGCCGGTCAGCCCTCCACCGAGGAACTTCCCGGTGGCGAGGATCAGCACCTGGCAGCTCAGGGTGTCGCCGTCGGCGGCCACGACCGCGGTGACCCGGCGCCCGCCGCGGTGCACCCCCGTCACCGTGCCGGTGATCACCTCCACCCCGGCGCGGCGGGCCATCGCCTCGGCGGCGCGGGCGAGCCGCCATCCCGGCGCCGACGGCGGCGGGCTGAGCAGCTCGGCGACCCGCACCCCGGCGGCCGCCTCGACCCGGGCGCGGACCCCGTCGGCGTCCTCGAGGCCGAGCACGGCGGGGAGCAGCGCCAGCTCCACGTCGCCGTCGCCGAGCCCGGCGCGGAGTGCCGCGCCCAGCGCCTCGGCCCCGCCCGGGCCCTCGACGGCGCGGGCGACGGTGGCGTCGTCGAGGTCTCCGGCGAGGCTCTCGTCGATGCCCGGAAGCTCCGGGTCGAGGGTGACGGCGCGGGCGGAGACGGCGTCGCCGAGGCGCTCGGCGATGGCCGCCGCGACCGCCGGGGCGTCGACGCGCAGCAGCCCGCGGATGCCGGCGACCGCGACCCGCCCGCCGCCGTCGAGGTCGCCTGCGCCAATGGTCTCGAGCACCACCCCCGCCCGGCGCAGCTGGCCGGTCACCGCGGCGAGCAGGGCCGGCCGGTCCAGGCCCACCCGCAGCCGGAGGCCGGCCCCGCCGAGCTCGGCGGCGAGGCGGCGGGCCTCGGCCTCGAGCTCGAACCGCGGGGGCGGCGCGGCGCCGCCGGCGACGTAGGGGTGGTCGGGCGCGTCGCGGGCGAGGCGGCCGAGCCAGCCTCCGGGGTCGGCGGCCTCGGCCGGAGGGACGAGGTCGAGGGCACCGGAGGAGACCGCAGTCGCAGCCGGGCCGCGCCGGACCAGGACGACCTGGAGCCCGGCACGGGCGGCGGTCACCGCCGCCCAGGCGCCCGCGAGTCCCCCGCCGACAACGACGACCTCCGGCATGTCGCGGATGCTACCGGGCGCCGGCCCTCGGGCGGCCGCTCCGGCTGGGTGTGATCCGCTACCCGAGCTCGGCGGGCGCGCTCCCCGGACGCAGCCGCAGCCGGGTCTCCACCACATCCCGCCGCATCTGCTCGCTCAGCGCCTCCGGCGTGGCATAGCGGACGTCGTCCCGCAGCCGCGACATGAACGCCACCCGCACCGGCTGGTGGTAGATGTCGCCGGAGAAGTCGAGCAGGTGGGGCTCGACGGTCAGCTTCGTCCCCCCGAAGGTGGGGCGGTAGCCGACGTAGGTCGCCGCCGCGTGCCACTCCCCGCGCACCCTCACCCAGGTGGCGTAGATGCCCCGCGGCGGCAGGCACTTGCCCGGGGTGATCGCCAGGTTGGCGGTCGGAAAGCCGAGCCCGGTGCCGATCCTCTCGCCGTGCTCGACCCGGGAGTCGACGAAGTAGGGGTGTCCGAGCACGCGGTTGGCGCTGTCGAGGTCGCCGTGGGAGAGGGCGGCGCGCACCAGCGAGCTGGAGAACACCTCTCCCCCCTCGCGCTCGGCGTCGACCACGTCGACGTCGAAGCCCCGGGTGGCGCCCCAGGAGCGCAGGAAGGGGATGTCGCCGCTGCGGCGGTGGCCGAGGGCGAAGTCGTGGCCCACCACCATTCGGCGCAGGTTGAAGCCCTGGCTGAGCCGCTCCAGGAACTGCTCGGCGGTCCAGCGGCTGAGCTCGTGGGTGAACTCGAGCACCACCAGCCGGTCGAGCCCGGCGGCGGTGAGCAGGTCGGCCTTCTCGTCGAGGGTGGTCAGCCGCGGCGGGCAGTGATCGGGGTCGAGCACGCAGCGCGGATGGGGGTCGAAGGTGACCAGCACCGACTCGCCGCCGTGCTCGGGAGCGGCGGACACCATCCGGTCGACGATGCGGCGGTGACCCCGGTGAACCCCGTCGAAGTTGCCGATGGTGACGAACGCGAGCGGGTCGCCCTCGCCGGCGCCGTCGGGCAGCCCGAACTCGGTCCTCACCTCAGCACCCGGCCAGCACCTTGGTGGGGCGGTAGAGATTGCCGGTGAGCTCGCCGACGGCGAGCAGCTCGCCGAGCGCGCTGTGGGCGCGGCAGGCCCCGCGGGGACGCGGATCGGGCAGCTTCGGCACCCACACCGACTGCCCGCGCTGCACCTGGAGCGCCTGGGCGGGGCCGAGGTCGAGCCGGGGGAGGAAGGCGACGGCGAGGTCGAGCGGGCGGAGTGCGGCGGCGGGGTCGTCCATCGCCTCCAGCTCCGCGACGGTGATCGAGTCGGCGACGGTCATCGGGCCGTAGGCGGTGCGCTCGAGCCAGGCGAGCAGCCCGCCGGTTCCGAGGGCGTCGCCCACGTCGGAGGCGAGCACGCGCATGTAGGTGCCCTTGCCGCAGAGAACGTCGACCTCGGCCTCGGCGACCTCGCCGGGGCGGAACTCGAGCAGCCGTGCCTCGAGGATCGTGACCGGGCGCGGCTGCCGCTCCACCTCCACCCCCTGGCGGGCGAGCTCGTAGAGGTGGCGCCCGTCGTGGCGCACCGCCGAGTGCATCGGCGGCACCTGCTCGATGTCGCCGACGAAGCGCGCCAGCGCCGCACGCACCGCGTCGGCGTCGACCGCGCTCGCATCGCCGGTGCGGGTGACCTCGCCCTCGAGGTCCATGGTGGTGCTGCGCTCGCCGAGGCGGAGCACGCAGTGATAGCGCTTGGGCTGCTGGTGCAGGTAGTCGACCAGCCGGGTGGCCTGGCCGACACAGATCGGGAGCAGCCCGGTGGCGGCAGGATCGAGCGTCCCGGCGTGCCCCACGCGGCGCTCGCCGAGGATGCGGCGCACGTCGCGCACCGCCTGGAACGAGGTCACCCCCCGCGCCTTGTTGAGCGGCACGATGCCGTGATGGCGCGCGGGTGGGCGCCCCCGCCGGGTGGGGGCCGCCGTGACCGTCTCGTTCACGGCGCGCTCAGCAGCTCGCGAGCGAGCTGCAGCACCCGCTCCTGGGCGGCCGCCAGCGGCAGCTGCAGCTCCGCGCCGGCGGCGCGGCGGTGGCCGCCACCCCCGAAGGGGGTGCAGAGGTCGGTGGCGTCGGCGTCGCCGCGGGAGCGCACGCTGATCTTGGTCAGCTCGGGCTGGAGCTCCTTGAAGAGCACCGCCAGGGTCATCGTGCTCACCGACTGGAGGACGTCGATGACGCCGTCGGTCTCCTGCCAGGTGCCGCCGGCCTCCGCCAGCATGTCCCGGGTCACCTCGGTCCAGACCAGCCGGCCGTCGAGCTCGCTGTGCATGCGGGCGACCGCGAGCGCCTCGAGGCGCAGGGTGCTCACGGCGCGGGACTTGTAGCTCTTCAGCGCGATCCACGCCGGATCGGCGCCGAGCTGCACCAGGTCGGCGCCGAGACGCAGCGCCGCCTCGGTGGTGTTCTCGTGACGGAAGCCGCCGGTGTCGGTGAGCAGCGCCGCGTAGAGGTTGGTCGCCGCCTCCGGCGGGATCGGCAGGTCGAGCTCGCGCAGCAGCCGGAAGACCACCTGGCCGGTGGCGCTGGCGTCGGCCTGGACCAGGTTCACCGAGCCGTAGGCGGTGTTGCTCACGTGGTGGTCGATGTTCACCACCGGGTGGGCGCCGGATTCGAGCAGGCTGCGCTTCTCGCCGAAACGGCCGGTGGTGGCGCAGTCGAAGGTGAAGATGGCATCGATCTGCTGCGGCTCCTGCTCCAGGGTCTCGAACCCGGGCAGGTAGTCGAGGGTGAACGGCACCGGGTCGGGGACCACGGTGTGGGGCTCCTTGCCGATCGCACGCAGCGCCGCGGCGAAGGCGAGGGCGGAGCCGAGGCTGTCGGCGTCGGCGTCCTTGTGGGCCATGCAGACGATGTGGTGACTGCTGTCGATGATCCTGCGGACGTCGCCGGCGACGTCGGACAGCGAGGGCCATGTGACAGCGGTGGTGGCCGTCATGCCGGTGTCTCCTGAGGGGTGCGGCGGCCGCGCGACGGCCGGCGGGGTGGGGGGGGCGGGCGGGCTGTGGGGGGTGTCGTCGAGCCCGCGCAGCATCGCGCTGACCCGCACCGCGTAGGCGATGGAGTCGTCGAGCACGAAGTGCAGCCGCGGGATGTTCTTGAGGTTCTCGAGCCGGTCGCCGAGGGTCGAGCGCAGGAAGCCCTCGGCGTGGCGCAACCCGGCCATCACCGCCTCGCGCTCGGCGTCGGTGCCGATCGCGCTGACCTTGACGGTGGCGCTGCGCAGGTCGCGCGAGGGGCGCACCTCGGTGACCGAGGCCATCCGGATGCGCGGATCCTTCATCTCCGTGAGCATGAGCATCGACAGCTCCTCACGGAGCTGCTTGGCGACGCGCAGCATCCGCTGCGGCCCACCGCCGCCGCGGCCGGCCGGGGCGGTGGCGTCTCCCGGTCTCCAGGTCACAGGTTCTGCTGCTCGACCACGTACGCCTCGAGGATGTCCCTCTCCTGGAAGTCGGAGAAGTCCTCGAGCGTGATGCCGCACTCGTAGCCCTGGGCCACCTCGCGCACGTCGTCGCGGAAGCGCCGCAGCTGGGCCATGCGTCCCTTGGCCACCTCCCTGCCGTCGCGCAGCACCCGGACGATGGCGTTGCGGGTGATCCTGCCCTCGGTGACGTAGGAGCCGGCGATCGAGGCGCGGCCGTCGACGGTGAAGACCTTGCGGACCTCGGCGCGGCCCTGGAGGACCTCGACGAAGGTTGGCTCGTAGAGACCCCGGATCGCCTTCACGATGTCGTCGGTCACCTGGTAGATGACGTCGTAGTAGCGCACGTCGACGCCCTGCGACTCCGCCGCCGCGCGGGCGGCCACGTCGGGCTTGACGTTGAAGCCGATCACGATCGAGTCGCTCACCGCGGCGAGGTTCACGTCGGACTCGCCGACCTCACCGACGCTGTCGGCGACGATCTTGATGCGGACGGTCGGGTCCGAGATCTGGAGGATCTGCCCCTTCAGCGCCTCGAGCGAGCCGTTCGCCTCCGCCTTGATGATCAGGTTGAGGGTCTTGAGACCGCCCTCGTTGATCTGGCTGGCGAGGTCCGCGAGGGTGATCCGGCGCACCGGCTGGGCCCTCTGCTTGTCCGCCTGGAAGCCACGCTGCTCGGCGAGGTTCCTCGCCGCGCGCTCGGTGTCCATCACCTGGAAGATCTCGCCGGCGACGACCACATCGGAGAGGCCGGTGACCACCACGGGAAGGCTCGGTCCCGCCTCCTTGACCCGCTTGCCGGTGTCGTCGATGAGTGCGCGGACCTTGCCGAAGACCGAGCCGGCGACGATGTTGTCGCCGATCCGCAGGGTGCCGTTCTGCACCAGCGCGGTGGCGATCGGGCCGCGGCCGCGCTCGAGGTGGGCGTCGATCACCGTGCCCACCGCCGGACCGTTCGGGTTGGCCTTGGGATCCTCGATCTCGGTGAGCAGCAGGATCATCTCGAGCAGGTCGTCGATGCCCTGGCCGGTGCGCGCGCTGGTGCGCACCACCGGGGTGGTGCCGCCGTACTCCTCGGGGATCAGGTCGCGCTCGGCGAGCTGCTGGAGCACCCGCTCCGGGTTGGCGTTGTCGCGGTCGATCTTGTTGAGGGCGATCAGGATCGGCACCCCGGCGGTGCGGACGTGCTGGATCGCCTCCTCGGTCTGGGGCATGACGCCGTCGTCGGCGGCGACCACGAGGACGGCGACGTCGGTGACGTCGGCCCCTCGGGCGCGCATCGCGGTGAAGGCGGCATGGCCCGGGGTGTCGATGAAGGTGATCTTCCGGCCGTTCTTCTCGATCTGATACGCGCCGATGCGCTGGGTGATCCCGCCCGCCTCACCTGCGGCCACCTTGGTCTGGCGGATGGCGTCGAGCAGCGACGTCTTGCCGTGGTCGACATGGCCCAGCACGGCGACGACCGGCGGGCGCGGGACCAGCGACGCGGGGTCCGCCTTCGAGAGGTCGAGGAGGGGATGGCGCACCCGGCGCCCCTCGGCCGGGGCTGCAGCCGGGGCCGCATCCTCGTTCTCCGCCTCGAACCCGAAGTGGTCGGCGGCCAGGGCCATGGTGTCGAAGTCCAGGGCCTGGTTGACGTTCGCCATCACCCCGTTGCCCATCAGGTACTTGATGAGCTGGGGGCCGGAGACCGAGAGACGGTCGGACAGCTCCTTCACCGTGAGCGTCGCGGGCAGGGTCAGCTTCTTCACCGTGGCGATGTCAGTACCTCCTGAGTGACCGTGTCCAGGCCGCCGGCGAGGCTGTCCCAGTCGATGCGGTCGGATGTTGTGCGCAGGGCGCGGACGAGCGCATGACGGCGCCTCGCCTGCGCCAGACAGGTTGTACCCCGATCACGGCACAGGTATGCACCGCGGCCGTTCCGCTTCCCGGTCGGATCGAGGGCGGCCGGACCCTCGGCGGGGAGGACGATGCGCAGCAGCTCGCGCTTGGGCCGCACCGTGCGGCAGCCGATGCAGGTGCGCTCGGGGCGGCTGGGGGCGGCGGCGAGGGGAGCGTCACTCATGACTGCTCCAGGTCGTCGCTGCGGATGTCGATGCGCCAGCCGGTGAGCCGGGCGGCGAGCCGGGCGTTCTCTCCCGAGCGGCCGATGGCCAGGGAGAGCTGCCCGGCGGCGACGGTGATGTGGGCGGTGCGGGTGGTCTCGTCGAGCTCGACGGCGACCACCTCGGCGGGGGCGAGCGCCCGGGCGCAGAAGACCGCCGGGTCGGCCGACCAGCCCACGATGTGGAGCTGCTCGCCGGCCAGCTCGGCGACCACGGCGCGGTGGCGGACGCCGCGCGGCCCGATGCAGGCGCCCTCGGCGTCGAGGGTGCCGCCGGCCGCGTAGACGGCGACCTTGGTGCGCCGCCCCGGCTCGCGGGCGATGGCGCGGATGGCGATCTGCCCCGAGGCCATCTCCGGCACCTCCTGCTCGAGCAGGCGGCGGACCAGGTTGGGGTGGGAGCGCGAGACCACCACGGCGGCGTCACGGCCGCGGCGGCGGACGTCGACCACCACCACCTTCAGGTGGCGGTTGCGCTCCGGGATCTCGCCGGGGATCTGCTCCTCGATGGGCAGCAGCGCTGGGAAGCGGTCGTTGCGCAGCCACCAGGCGTCGCCGTCGGGGCGCTCGACGATGGTGTCGATCAGCTCGCCCCGCCGGGCCGACCCCTCGCGGAGCACACGGTCGCGCTCGGCCTCGCGCAGCCAGCCGCCGACGGCGCCGCGGACGGCGAGCGCCGCCTGGCGGGAGAAGTCGGGCCCGGGGTCGTCGACTCGCTCGCGGCCGCCGCTCCGGGTGGGCCGGAAGAGCTCGACGGCCCCGGAGCCGAGGTCGACGTGGGCGCGCACCTCCGCGTCGGTCGGGGCCACCCGGTGGTAGGCCTCGGTGACCGCGCGCTCCATCACCGCGAGCAGCTCGGCCTCGCCGACCTCGGCGGTGGAGCCCAGCTCGGCGAGGGCGGAACGCAGCTCGCTCACCACCGAATCGGCCACATCAGATCTCCACCGCGAGGCGGCCGGCGAGGAGGTCGGCGAAGGCCACGTGCACCGTGCCGGGATTGCGCTTCACCCGCACCTCGACGTCCATGCCGTCGTCGGAGACGGCGAGCAGGCGGCCCTCGACGACGGTGTCGGCGTCGCCGTTGCGGAAGCGCACGTTCACCCGCGAGCCCACCGCGCCGAGCCAGTGCTCGTGCTCGTGGAGCGGACGCTCGGCGCCCGGCGAGGAGACCTCGAGGGTGTATTTCGAGCTGATCGGGTCGTTCGCGTCGAGGACGGCGGCGACCGCGTGGGAGACGTGCGCGCAGTCGTCGAGGTTCACCCCGCCCGGCTTCTCGATCAGCAGGCGAAGCGTCGGGGGCGTGTGCTGACCGTCCCACTCGGCTCCGTACAGCTCGACGCCGCAGAGCGCCAGGGAGGGCAGGACCAGCTCGGTGATGCGCGCAAGCGCGTCGTTCGACACTTCAGGACGCTGTGGTGGAGCGGGTGGAGGCCCGTTCCGGGGGTTGGGTCGGGTGCTGCGGCACCCCGACACCGCCGGCGGCAGGAGCACGGTGGTGGGCAGCCCCTGAGTATAACGCGAACACCTGCTCGCCGCAGGAGCCCCTTTCCCGAGCGGGCGCGGGGGAGGCGTCGCCCTCTCCCGCGCGGCGTCAGGAAGCCGCCCGCTTCGCCTGCACCCGGCGCACGCCCGGGCCGGTGGTCTGCGACGGCCGCTCCCGGTCGATCGACTGCCAGGCGATCAGCAGGGTGCTGGCGTTGAAGATCGAGCTGAACGTCCCGGTCACGATGCCGATGAGCAGTGCGAGCACGAACCCGCGGATCGTCGAGCCGCCGAAGAGCACCAGCGCGAAGAGCACGAAGGCGACGGTGAGCGCGGTGTTCAGCGAGCGGGTCATGGTCTGCACCGTGGACAGGTTCACGATCTGGTCGAAGGTGAGCCGGGGGCCGCTGCGCAGGTTCTCGCGGATGCGGTCGAAGACCACGATGGTGTCGTGGATGGAGAACGAGACCGAGGTGAGGATGGCGGTGACGAAGAGGGTGTCGACCTCGGCGACGGTGCTGAAGTGCCCGAGGATCGCCCAGATGCCGGCGAGCACGAACACGTCGTGGAGCAGCTTGAACAGGGTGGCGACGCTGAACCGCCAGCGCGAGATCGTCTGGGTGCGGAAGCGGACCGCGAGGTAGACGGAGATCAGCACCGACGAGAGGACGACGAGCAGGATCGCCTTGCGCACCAGGTCGGTGGCGATGGTCGGGCCCACCGTCTGGGTCTGGACGATCGGGGCGCCCTTCGAGTCCTTGACGTAGCCGAAGTCCTTGCCCAGCTTGTCGACGATCAGCTGCTCCTGCTCGAGCGACGTCGGCAGGGTGCGGATCGAGAAGCGGTTGCCCGACTCCGACTGGATGCTGGGCTGCAGGGTGGAGGCCACGCTGGTCACCGACTTCTCCACCTGGGCCTGGGTGGCGGGGGTCGCCAGGGTGGCGTCGATGCGGTTGCCGCCGGCGAAGTCGAGGCCGAGGCGGAATCCCCAGAAGAGGATCGCCAGGATGCCGGGGACGATGATCACCAGCGAGCCGAGGAAGTACCAGTTCCGGGTCTTGACGATGTCGAAGCGGCCCTTCGGCGGCGACGCCTCGTACTCCTCGTGGATCTCGGTGTACAGCTTGGGATTGCGCGCCCGGCGCCAGCTGAGCACGCCGACGAAGAGCGACTGGGTGATGAGGATGGCGCTGAACATCGACACCGCCACGCCGAGCCCGAGGGTGAGCGCGAATCCCTTCACCACGTCGGTGCCGAAGATCCACAGCACCACGCAGGCGATCATCGTGGAGATGTTGCTGTCGCGGATCGCCGGCCAGGCGCGGCGGAAGCCCGCCTCGACGGCGAGAGGCGCGCTGCGCCCGTGGCGCAGCTCGTCACGTGTTCGTTCGAAGATGAGCACAATGGCGTCGACCGCCATGCCCACGCTGAGCACGAAGCCCGCCAGGCCGGCCAGGGTCACGGTGACCGGGATCAGCTTGTAGAGGGCGAGGACGATCGCCGCATAGCAGAGCAGGGCGACGCTGGCGAGCAGGCCGGGGAAGCGGTAGTACCCGACCATGAACAGCACCACGATCACCAGCCCCACGAGGCCGGCGATCAGGCTCTTGCGGACCGTGTCCTGGCCGAGGGTGGCGCTCACCTCGTTGGCCTGGACGGTGGCGATCTCGGCGGGGAGGGCGCCGGCGGTGATCGAGCTGGCCAGCCGGGTGGCTCCGTCGGCGGTGAAGTTGCCGGTGATCTCGGTGGTGTTGCTCGAGGGTGAGCGGACGCTGGGTGCGCTGATGATGGAGTCGTCCAGGAAGATCGCGATCCGGTTGGGCGGGGTGTCCTGGGTCGCCGCGAAGGCCTGGTTCGTGATCCGCGACCACTCGGCGGCGCCATGACCGTTGAAGGTGATGTCGACGGCGTACTGGTTCGACTGGGTGCTGAACCCCGCGTCGGCCTTGGAGACGTCGGTGGCGAGGATGTTGTCGTCGATCTTCCAGTGGTAGCCCGGCGGATACAGGCTGGTGTCCCCGAGCTGTTTGAGGTCGTAGTGCCGCTCCTGATCGCGGATGAACGCCGGATCGGCCGGGTTGGCCGGCCCCGGCACCGACGTGGCGAAATGGAGGCGCGCGGTGGTGCCGATGACCTCCTGCGCCTTGGCGAGGTCGACGCCGGGGATCTGGACCAGGATCTGGTCGCTGCCCTGCGCCTGCACGCTCGCCTCGGCGACACCGAGGCTGTTCACGCGCTGGCTGAGGACGGTGATGGTGGCGTTCTGCACGTCGCCGAGGTTGGCGCCCTTCGGCGGACCGTTCCGGCAGCTCGTCCCCGGCGGATCGTTGAACCCCTTGCAGATGGCGATGGTCAGCTCGGTGCCACCGCTGAGGTCCAGACCCTTGTGGATGAAGACGGGGAGGCCGCCGATGTGGGGGTCGCTGCTGAGCGTGGCGCCCAGCGGCTTGCGCTCCACGAGGAAGCGGTAGGTGTACCCATAGGTGTCGATGAACAGGGCGGCGAGGATGATGAACAGGACCCCGCCCATCATCCAGCGGTTGAGGCGGATCACGGCCGGGGAGTGTAGCGGAGGCCGGCGGGTCGAGGACTGCCGGCCCCGCGCCGGCATCGGCCGGTCAGTTGCAGATCGGGTCGTGGAAGCGATCCTTCCAGGTCCACGGGCCCTCGGTGCCTCCCTTGCCGCCGATGTACGACGCCCGATAGGTGCGGTTCCGGGCGTCGCGGTAGCTCCAGCCGTAGATGTACAGCCAGTCCTCATAGGACCCCGACGGGTTGCTGCGGAAGTTCACACAGGCGGGGTCGCAGCACGCCTGGCCCAGGTCGATCACACCTCGGTCCTCGAAATGGGTGCATGGACCAGGGATGTTCTGCCACGGGCAGTCCGGGCATGGTGCCGGTGCCTGGGCGCCGGGCGGACAGTCGCTCCGGGCGGCGCGGGCCATCTCGGACCCCACCGCGAGGCTGGCGGCGACCGCGAATGTGGCGCTGGCGAGCACCCGGGCCGCCGTCTGCAGAGCTCTCACGGGGACGTTCCTCCCAGCGGGATCCGGCGGATGCCGGTTCCCTTGGACATTCCTCGATGAGACGACCGACCGGACGGAAAACCTACGCGGAAACCGCGACTTGAATGACCCACACGCGCCAGACGAGGCGAGGCGTTCCTACTCCGGACCGGTGCCGCAGACCACCGCGGCGCTCCGCCTCGCCTCGGCCACCGCCGCTGCCTCGGAGTCGATCCCCCCGGCCAGCCCGGCCAGCACCACCCTCCGGTACTCGGCGAGGCGCCCCCCGGCGATCGCGGCCCGGGCACCCTCCATCAGCAGGCCGAGGTGGGTGAGGTTGTGGAGCGAGAGCAGCCGGTGGGCGAGGATCTCGCCCGCGGCGAAGAGGTGGCGGAGGTAGGCCCGGCTGAACCCCCCGGCGCAGGCCGGGCAGGGGCAGCCCTCCTCGAGCGGGCGGAGGTCGTCGCGGTGGGCGGAGCGGCGCAGCGGCAGCCGGCCGCCGCAGGTGAGCGCGGTGCCGTTCCGGGCCAGCCGGGTGGGGAGCACGCAGTCGAACATGTCGACGCCGGCGGCGACCATGGCGAGGAGCTCGGCGTCGGTCCCGAGCCCCATCACGTAGCGGGGCAGTTCCTCGGGGAGCCGCTCCAGCGCCGCCGCCGCCATCGCCTCCATCACCGGCGGGGGCTCGCCGAGGGCGAGGCCGCCGATGGCGACGCCGTCGAAGTCGAGACCGGCGATCAGCTCCGCCGAGCGCCGCCGCGCCGCCGGGTCGAACCCGCCCTGGACGATGCCGAAGAGGAGGTGACGGTCGCGGCCGGGATGGGCGCGGCGGCAGCGCTCCGCCCAGCGGTGGGTGCGGGCGGTGGCCTCGGCGGCGGCCGCCTCGGGGGCCCCGTAGGCGACCGGGTGGTCGAGGCACATGATCACGTCGGCGCCGAGCCGGGCCTGGAGCGCGACCGCGTCCTCGGGGGTCACCCGGAGCCGGCTGCCGTCGTAGGGGGAGACGAAGGTCGCGCCGTCGTCGTCCAGCGACGCCACCCCCTCGAGGCTGACCAGCTGGTAGCCGCCGCTGTCGGTGAGGATCGGTCCGTCCCAGCGCATCAGCTCCTGCAGCCCGCCGAGCCGCTCGACCAGCTCGACGCCGGGGCGCAGGGCCAGGTGGTAGGCGTTGCAGAGCAGGATGTCGGCCCCGCAGGCGCGCACCTCGGCGGGATGGACCGCCTTGACCGCGGCGTGGGTGCCCACCGGCATGAAGGCGGGCAGCCGCACCTCGCCGTGGGCGGTGCGCAGCATGCCGGTGCGGGCGGCGCCGTCGCGGCCGGTGATGGTGAGCGCGCTCATGGGCCCGGGCTGCGCCAGCAGAGCATGCAGTCGCCGAACGAGAGGAAGCGGTAGCCGGCGCCGAGGGCGTGATCGTAGGCGGCGCGCCACCGCTCGGTGCCGATCAGCGCGGCGAGGAGCACCAGCAGGCTGGAGCGCGGCTGGTGGAAGTTGGTGAGCAGCCCGTCGACCACCCGCACCGGCACCCCCGGGCGCAGGTAGAGGCGGGTCGTCCCCTCCCCCGCCTCGACGGTGCCGTCGTCGTGGGCGCGGCTCTCCAGCACCCGGACCGCGGTGGTGCCGACGGCGATCACCCTGCCGCCGCGAGCCCGGGCGGCGGCGACCGCGGCGGCCGCGGCGGCGGGCAGCGCGTAGCGCTCCTCGTGCATGGGGTGCTCGTCGACCCGCTCGTGGCGGATCGGCGCGAAGGTGGCCAGCCCGACCTCGAGCCGCACCTGGGTGCGCTCGACCCCGGCGGCGTCGAGGGCGGCGAGCACCGCCGGGGTGAAGTGGAGGCCGGCGGTGGGCGCCGCCGCCGAGGCCGGGCCGCCCGCGGCGTAGACGGTCTGGTAGCGGCCGGGATCGTCGAGGGTGGCGCGGATGTAGGGCGGCAGCGGCACCCGGCCGGCCGCCTCGATGGCCGCGTCGACGTCGCCCCCGGCGGCCTCGAGCCGCACCGAGCGCGCCCCGGGGTGACCCGGCACCCGGCCGCCCATCACCGCCTCCAGCCGCGGCCGGATGGTCAGCCGGGTGCCCTCCGGGAGCCGCCGGGCGGGACGGACGAGGCACGCGTACCCCCCCTCCGCGAGGGGATGGAGCACGAGCAGCTCGGCGGCGCCGCCCCCGGGCCGCCGGGCGGCCAGCCGGGCGGCGCGCACCCGGGTGTCGTTGACCACCAGCAGGTCGCCGCGGCGGAGCAGGGCGGGCAGCTCGCGGAAGCCGCGATCCTCGGGAGGGCCCTGGAGCGGGAGGTGGAGCAGCCGGGAGGCATCGCGTTCGGCGAGCGGCCGCTGGGCGATGCGCTCCGGCGCCAGCGGGTAGTCGAAGGCGGCGGTGGCCGTCTCCGCCGCGGTCCCGGCCGCGTCCGTGCTCAGAGCAGCTCCGGCTGCACCGCGACGGCGCCGGGCGCCCCGGGGGGCACGGGCAGGCCGAGGTGGCGGTAGGCGCCGGCGGTGGCCAGCCGCCCGGAGGGGGTACGGGCGATGTAGCCGAGGCGGATGAGGTAGGGCTCGACCACGTCCTCGACGGTGTCGCTGTCCTCCTGGACGCTGACGGCGAGGGTCTGCAGCCCCACCGGCCGGCCCGAGTAGGCGCCACAGAGCACCCCGAGCACCCGACGGTCCATCTCGTCGAGACCGCCCGCGTCGACCCCGAGCACGCGCAGCGCCCGCTCGGCGACGGCGGCGTCGATGTGGCCCGCGGCGCGCACCTGAGCGTAGTCGCGGGCCCGGCGCAGCAGCCGGTTGGCGATCCGCGGGGTGCCCCGGGCGCGAGCCGCGAGAAGGAGTGCGCCGTCGCCGTCGATCTCGATCCCGAGCAGCCCGGCGGAGCGGCGGATGATCGCGCAGAGCTCGGCGACCTCGTAGAAGTCGAGCCGGATGGTGATGCCGAAGCGGTCGCGGAGGGGGCCTCCGAGCGCCCCCGCCCGGGTGGTGGCCCCGACCACGGTGAACCGCTGCAGGCTGAGGCGCATCGCCTGGGCGCCGGCGCCCTTGCCCGCCACCCAGTCGAAGGCGAAGTCCTCCATCGCCGGGTACAGGGCCTCCTCGACGGTGCGACTGAGGCGGTGGATCTCGTCGACGAAGAAGACGTCGTTGGCCTCCAGGTTGGTGAGGATCGACGCCAGGGTGCCCTGGTGCTCGATCGCCGGCCCGCTGGTGGTGCGCAGCCGCACCCCCATCTCGGCCGCGATGATCTGGGCGAGGGTGGTCTTGCCCAGCCCCGGAGGGCCGTGGAGGAGCACGTGGTCGAGCGCCTCCCCCCTCCCCCGCGCCGCCTCGAGGAGGATGCCGAGCTGCTCGCGTACCGCCGGCTGGCCGACGAAGTCGGCGATCCGCCTGGGGCGGAGCGCGGACTCCTCGGCGCGATCCTCCTCCACCTCGGCCGGAGCTACCACCCGGGGGTCGGGATCGGTCACGTCGGCACCCGGTCGAGGCGGCGCAGGGCGGCGGCGACCAGGGCGCCGACGGCGACCTCGGTGCCGCTCTCGGCCACCCCCGCGGCCACCGCGGCGCGGGCCTCGGGCTCGCGGAAGCCGAGCGCCACCAGGCCCTCGACCGCCGCCGCCACGGTGCGCTGCTCGGGAGCGGTGGCGGTGGCGTCGCCGGGCAGGGCCATGTCGTCGAGCCGGTCGCGGAGCTCGAGCACGATCCGCTCGGCGGTCTTGCGACCGATCCCCGGCACGGTGGCGAGGAGGGCGACGTCGCCGCTGCGCAGCGCCCGCACCAGGGTGGGCAGGTCGGCGCGGCCGAGGATGCCGAGCGCCGCCTTGGGCCCGATCCGCTCCACGCCGAGGAGCAGCCGGAACAGCCGCAGCTCGGCGGCGCCGAGGAAGCCGTAGAGGCGGATGGCGTCGGCGCTCACCGAGGTGTGGATGTGGAGGGTGACCGGCACCTCGCCCACCGACCACTCGTGGAGGGCGGCGACGGTGCGCAGGTGGCAGCCCACCTCGTAGCCGACCCCGCCGGTGTCGATGATCGCGGTCGAGCCGTCGAGCGCGGCGACCCGGCCGCTGAGCAGCGCGATCATTTTCGGGGGGCCTCCCCCCACCCCCCCGGCGCCGCCCCCGCCCGGGCCACGGCGGCGGCGAGACCGGCGGTCATCCCCGCCCCGGTCACCGCCGGCGCCCGAGCGGCGCCGGAGAGCCGGGCGCGGTGGTGGTGGCAGACCGCCACCGCGCAGGCGTCGGCGACGTCGTCGGGGCCCTCGACGGCGGCACCGCCGAGCAGGGTGCGCACCATCCGGGCCACCTGCGGCTTCGGCGCCGCCCCCCAGCCGGCCACCGCCTCCTTGACCTGCAGCGGGGTGTACTCGGCGACCGCGAGGCCGGCGCGGGCGAGCCCGCAGAGGATCACCCCCCGCGCCTCGCCGACCCGCATCGCGGTGCGGCGGTTGGTCGAGAAGAAGAGCTGCTCGACCGCGGCCGCCTCGGGGCGCTCCCGGGCGATCAGCAGCTCGAGAGCGCCGAGCAGGAGGGCGAGCCGGTCGGGGTCGGGGGTGCCCGCGGGGGTCTCGATGCACCCGGCGTGGCGGAGGCGGAGCCGGCCCGGCGAGCCCTCGACCACGGCGACGCCGGTGCGGGCCAGGCCGGGGTCCACCCCCAGCACGATCATCTCGGAGCGGTCACCTCAGCCAACCGACTCGAGGACCTCGTCGGGGATCTCCACGTTGGCGTAGACCTGCTGGACGTCGTCGTGCTCCTCGAGCGAGTCGAGCAGCCGCAGCACCGCCGGCGCCTGCTTGGCGTCGACCGCCACCGAGGTGCTCGGGGCCATCGTGACCTCGGCGTTCTCGATGGTGTAGCCACGGTCCTCGAGGGTGCGGCGGACCTCCTCGAAGCGGGTCGGCGCGACCGTGACCTGGACCGAGCCGCCGTCGACGGCGACGTCGCCCTCCTCACCCACGTCGACGGCGTCGAGCACCTCGAGGGCGAGCTCCTCGGGGTCGGCCGCGCCGGCGTCGAGGCGGAGCACGCCCTCCTGGCGGAACATCCAGGCGACGGTGTTGCTCTCTCCCAGCGACCCGCCGGAGCGGGTGAACATGTTCCGCAGCGCCGCCACGGTGCGATTGCGGTTGTCGGTGAGCACATCGACCATGACCGCCACGCCGTGGGGCCCGTAGCCCTCGTAGCGGATGTCCTCGAGCTGGGCGCCCTCCTTGCCACCGACGCCGCGCTGGATGGCGCGCTCGATGTTGTCGGCGGGCATGTTCACCTCACGCGCCTTCTGGATGGCGAGGCGGAGCCGGAAGTTGCCGTCGACGTCGTTGCCGCCCTCACGGACCGCGACGGTGATCTCGCGGGCGACCTTGGTGAAGACCTGTCCGCGCTTGGCGTCGACGATCGCCTTCTTGTGCTTGATCCCCGCCCATTTGCTGTGACCGGACATGTGGTCCTCCCCGCGCCGCCCTCCGCCCCCCGGTTCGGCGCGCCGAACAGACGTTCCGAAATTCTAGCCTCTCCTGCCATCGACAGTGTACTGAGACGCCGGTCGCGCGCCCCCTTGCGACTCAGCCGGCGACGCACCGGACGAAGGTCTTCCTGCCGAGCTGGAGCACCGCCCCCGGCCGCACCGTCACCCCACCCTCCCCGACCACCACCCGGGGCTCCGAATCGCCGTTGGCGGCGAACCGGATCGGCGTCTTCGGATCGGTGAGGAGGTGGCGCAGGCCGGCGGGCCGGTCGTGGAGGGAGACGCCGTTCTGGGCGAACGTGCGCCGCAGGTCGCTGTTCGAACGGCCTCCCTCCCCGGCGGCCCGGAGCGCGTCGGCGACGAACGCGACGGCGTCGCGGTCGCCCTCGCCGGTGGGCAGCGCCGCCTCCGGCATCTCCTCGGGGAGGCCGCCGCCCGCGTGGACCCGTCGGAACGCCGCCTCGGCCGCCTCCGCGGCGGCGTCGCCGTGGAACTGGGCGACGATCGCCCGGGCCAGCCGGGCCTTGGCGTCGCGGGGATTCACCTCCGCGGCGGCGAGCTCGCGGGCGATCTCCTCCACCTCGGGCGCGGGCACGTCGGTGGCCAGGGTCAGCCAGCGGACGATGAGCCCGTCGGGGATCGACATCGCCTTGCCGTACTGGTCCTCGGCGGGCTCGGCGACCCCGATGTAGTTGCCCAGGCTCTTGCTCATCTTCCGGACCCCGTCGGTGCCCTCGAGGATCGGGAAGGTGGCCACGTCCTGGACCGGCCTCCCGTACCAGCGCTGCACATCCCGGGCGGCGAGCAGGTTGAAGAGCTGGTCGGTGCCGCCGATCTCGAGGTCGGCGTCGACGGCCACGGAGTCGTATCCCTGGAGCAGCGGGTAGAGCAGCTCGTGGACGCCGATCGGCCGCTCCGCCGCCATCCGCTCGGAGAAGTCGGCGCGCTGGAGCAGCTGGCCGACGGTGCGCCCGGCGCAGAGGCGGAGGATCTCGGAGAGCCCGATGCCGTCGAACCACTCGCTCTGGAAGCGCACCTCGGTGCGCTCCCGGTCGAGGATCGAGAAGAGCTGGTCGAGGTAGGTCTGGGCGTTGGCCGCCACCGTCTCCGGGGTCAGCGGTGGACGCGTCTCCGAGCGTCCGGTGGGATCGCCGATCCGCGCCGTCCAGTCACCGATGATGATCACCGGCAGGTGGCCCGCCTCCTGCCACGCCCGCAGCCGCCGCATCGGCACGGTGTGCCCGAGGTGGATATCCGGAGCGGTGGGGTCGACCCCGAACTTGATCCGCAGCCGATCACCCCGGTCGAGCCGCGCCGCGAGGTGGGCCCGGTCCTCCAGGTGCTCGGTCCCCCGCGCGAACTCGTCGATGCTCTGACCCATGGCGGACGAACTCTACAGGCTGGCCGCATCCACCGAGACCGTGGCCGCCGTTGCAGAGAAGGGACCGGCCCCACGATGGGCCGGTCCCCCGGTGCCGAGTACCTCGGCGCCCGACCTGACGGCCGGGCTGGTCGCCGCCCCCGAAGGGGCAACGGAGGGTGCGGAGCCCACTGGTCGACGTCGGGCGATGCTGCGCCGGCGCTCCCCGCACGGAGCCTGCCGCTCCGCGAGATACGGTTGCCGGTGGTCGGCCACCGGCGGCACGCGGCGGGAGCCCGCGCCGTCGACCGGGGCGCTAGCCCTCCGCCCGTCCGCGCCTCAGGCGCTGCCAGACGGTACGCATCACAGAGTTCGTCAACCTCCGTCTGCGAAACCGATGCGGTCGTGGTCAAAGATACCGTGCGCGCACCGGCTGTCAAGGCCCTGCGGTCGGGGGACTCGCGCGTCCGCGGTGCCCGCCGCCACCCCGGGGGTCCTCGACCTGCGACTCGGGTAATGGTTCCGCAAGGTCGTGGGTCGGATATTGTGTCCGCCGCCACCGCACCAGGGGAACACACAGCATGCGCATCCTCGTCGCCGAGGACGAGCCCGGCCTTCTCGACGTTCTGGTGCGCGGGCTCAGCGAGAGCGGCTATCTGGTCGACGCCGTCGACCGCGGTGACGACGCCCTCCAGCAGCTGAAGTTCTACGACTACGATGTCGCCATCATCGACTGGCGGATGCCGGGGATGGCGGGGGTCGAAGTGGTCGCGGCGGCGCGCCGGCTCAAGCGTCCCACCGCGATCATCATGCTGACCGCGATGGACCGGCCCCCGGACCGCATCGCCGGCCTCGACGCCGGGGCCGACGACTACCTGGTCAAGCCGTTCGACTTCGGCGAGCTGCTCGCCCGCGTGCGTGCGGTGCAGCGGCGGCCGCGGGGGGTCGATGAGCCGGTGCTGGCGCGGGGCCGGCTGCGCCTCGACCCGGCGCGCCGGGAGATCGAGCTCGACGGGCGCCCGGTCGCCCTCACCGTCACCGAGTTCAACATCCTCGAGCTGCTGATGCGCCGCTTCCCCGCGGTCGTCGACCGCCGGCTGATCGCGCAGCACGCATGGCCCGACGAGACCGACCCGCTCGGGTCCAACGCCATCGACGTGGCGATGAGCCGGCTGCGGGCGAAGATCCCCGACTCGGGCACCCGCATCGCCACCGTGCGCGGCACCGGGTACCGGCTGGAGGAAGCGTGAAGGAGCGCCTGAGCGGCTGGGTCGAGGATGGCCGCAGCTGGGTGCAGACCGTGCCGACCCAGGTGGCGCTACGCTCGACCGCCGCGGTCGCCGCGGTGTACCTGGTGCTCAGCGCGGTGGTGGTGCTGATCGTCAGCCACAACCTCACCGCCGGCCTCGACCAGCACGTCGCCAACGCGCTGACCTCGATGCAGCAGTATGGCCGGCCCATCGACACCACCCCCGGCGACGGCCAGCCGAACCTCGGCGACCCCCTCGGCCGCCGCTACGGAGCCCCGGTGGTGGTCTGGCTGGTGAACGCCCAGGGCGACGCCGCCCCCTATGGCAGGAACGCGGCCCAGGTCCCCAACCTCCCCACCGCCGACCGGCACGTCACCGGGCCGGAGACGATCTCGATCGCCGGCACCCAGGTGCGGGTGCAGGGCGGCCCGGAGGCGCTGGTGAGCGTCAACGGCAGCCCTCCGGCCGACGGCTGGGTGGTGGTCGGCCAGCCGACCTCGGGGATCACCTCGGCGCGGGACACCATCCTCGTCGCCGAGGTGGTGGTCTTCCCCATCCTGGTGGTGCTGGTGTTCCTCGGCGCGCTGGCGGTCGGCCGCCGGGTCGCCGCCCCCCTGGAGCGGGCCCGGCTGCGCCAGCTCGAGTTCACCGCCGACGCCTCGCACGAGCTGCGCACCCCGCTCTCAGTGATCGAGGCGGAGGCGACGCTGGCGCTCAGCCGGCCCCGCGACGCGGAGTCGTACCGGGTCAGCTTCGGCCGGGTCGAGGTGGAGAGCAAGCGGCTGCGGCGGCTGGTCGACGACCTCCTCTGGCTGGCCCGCTTCGACGCCGCCCCCGACCCGCCCGACGCCGAGATGGTCGACCTCGGGGTGCTCGCCGCCGGCGCGGTGGAGCGATTCCGCCCCGTGGCCGAGCGCCGCTCCCAGCGCATCTCCGGGACGGTGACCGGTCCAGCGGCGCCGACGATCAGCGCGCCGCCGGACTGGCTCGACCGCCTTCTCGGGGTGCTCCTCGACAACGCCTGCCGCTACAGCGGCGAGGCTGGCGAGGTGCGGGTGAGCGTGGCCACCGACAGCTCCCACGTCCGCCTCAGCGTCGAGGACTCCGGGCCGGGCATCCCCCCCGAGCAGCGCGCACAGGTCTTCGACCGCTTCCACCGCGCCAGCACCATGCCGGGCGGCGCCGGGCTGGGGCTGGCGATCGGCGACGCGGTGGTCCGCGCCACCGGCGGCCGCTGGACGGTCGGCGAGTCGCCCACGGGCGGTGCCAGCATGACCGTGGTCTGGCCCCGCGCCGGCGGCGAGAAGAACGCGCGCTCCGGCGACGGCCGCCCCGTCGCGGAGGCGCCGGCCCCCTGGGTGACCGCTGTCACCGAGTCGAAAGGAAGCGGCTCGTAGCCTGGGCTCATCGACGACCTTCCGCTCAGGGGACAACCATGGGGTACCGCGACTTTCCGAACGGGCCGGCCGGCCACCTCCAGTGGGTGCAGGGGCTCTTCTCCCTCCTGGTGGTCGCCGCCATCGTCGCCGGGGTGGTGCTGATCGCCCGGAACTGGCGCCGCACCCAGCCGCCGCCCGCCCCCGGCGCGACCCCGCCGAGCCCCGCCCTCCACGAGCTCGACCTGCGCTACGCGCGCGGCGAGATCGAGCGCACCGACTACCTCGAGCGCCGCGCCGACATCAGCGGCGCCGCCTCGCCCCCCGGCCCATAGCTCGCACATCCGATCCTCCTCGCGTCGAGGGGCGGCCACCGCGGCCGCCCCTCTTCCCTTTCCCGGCATCCGGCAATCGCAGGTGACAGCTCGGTCACGCCGGTGGACTGTCATGGAGTTGAAAGAGACCGGCGGCGAGCATGGCGGCGCAGACCACAGCCCGCCCCGCCGGCGGGCCGCTCACAGGGGCCCTCGATGAAGCTGACCGTCCGCCGCCGCCTGGTGGTGCCCGCCGCCGTCGCCGTCGCCGTCGCAGGTGGCGGTGCGGCGCTGGTGGCGCAGCACGGCGCCTCCGGGTCGACCCAGTACCGCACCGCGGTTGCGACCCTGGGCACGGTGACCCAGACGATCTCGCTCTCCGGGAGCCTCGCCCCGGTCGGCGAGACCGACCTCGACTTCGGCTCCTCGGGACGGGTGACCGCGGTCGACGTCCACCCCGGGCAGGCGGTGACCGCCGGCCAGGCCCTCGCCACCATCGATCCCGCCGCGCTCCAGGCGGCGCTCACCCAGGCCCAGGCCACCCTCTCCAGCGCCCAGGCGCGACTGTCGCTCGACCAGGCGGGGCCGACCGCGCAGAGCCTCGCCCAGGCCCAGGCGGCGGTGCGCACGGGACAGACCCAGGTGCAGGGTGCGCAGACCGCGCTCGCCGACACCCAGGTGATCGACCAGACCTCGATCACCTCGGCGCAGAACGCGCTCACCGCCGCCCAGGCGAAGCTGGCCGCCGACAGGGCCAACAGCTGCCCGGCCGCCCCCACCCCGACCCCCGCCCCTTCGGCGAGCCCCTCGCCCGGCAGCTGCGCCAGCGCGCAGCAGATCAGCGGCGACACCGCCGCAGCGACCGCCGCGCGGGACGGCGTCAGCTCCGCCCAGGCCAAGGCGCAGCAGAGCGAGCACCAGGCGCAGAGCCAGCTGAGCGCGGCGCAGGTGCAGCTCCAGAACGCCCAGGGCTCGCTCACCGCGCTGCAGCAGGGCACCACGACCCAGCAGGTGCAGATCGACCAGAGCCAGGTTCAGATCGACCAGATCAACGTCGACAACGCCCAGAAGGCGCTCACCCAGGCCACTCTCACCGCCCCCCTTGCCGGCGCGGTCGCGCAGGTGAACGTCACCGTCGGCCAGATCGCGGCCAGCGGCGGATCCACGTCGACCGGCTCGTCCAGCGCCGCGGGCGGCGGGTCGAGCAGCACCGGCTCCAGCACCACCCACGCCATCGTCATCCTCACCCCCGGCGCCTTCCAGGTGGTCGGCGCGGTGAGCGACGCCCAGGTCAACCAGATCGCCGTCGGCCAGCTCGCCCGCGTCAGCGTGGCCGGGGCCAGCCAGGCGATCAGCGGCAGGGTGACCGGCATCGCCCCGGTGGCGACGGTCACCTCCGGCGTGGCCACATTCCCGGTGACGGTGGTGCTCGACGGCACCAATCCGTCGCTGCACTCGGGCGTCTCCGCCTCGATCGCGGTGGTGGTCAACCAGGCCGTGCACGTGATCACCGTGCCGTCCAGCGCGATCCATCCCAGCGGCGGCACCGACAGCGTCCAGGCCCTGGTCAACGGCCAGCCGCAGGCCGTCCCGGTGACGATCGGCGCCTCCGACGCGCTGCGCACCCAGATCGTCTCCGGTCTCAACGAGGGCGACACCGTGGTGATCGCCACGGTGAGCGGCACCGTCCCCACCCCCAACGCCAGCACCCTTCTCGGCGGCGGCCGGGGCGCCGGCGGCGGCCGTGGCGGCACCGGCCGCGCCGGAGGCTGAGGCCGCGATGAGCTCGGCGAGGCTCCGTGGCCGCGCCGGCGCCGCGCCCGGACCGATCGGTGGCATGCTGGAGGCCGGCATGGCCCGGCTCGCCGGGCGCCGTCCCCCCACCCTGCTCCCCATCGGTGTCACGATCACCGCCGCGCCGCGTCCGACCGCCAGGAGAACCCGTTGAACCGCTGCCTGCACACCGCCTGGTCGTGGCGGCGATGAGCGTGGCGGGCCGCCGGAAGCTGCTCTCCCGGCCCTGGCGCGACCTCATCGAGGTGGCCGCGCTCGCCCTCGGGCTCTACGTGGTGGTCTCGCTGGCGCTGCAGACGGTCCGCGTCGACGGCGTCAGCATGGTGCCGACCCTGACCAACGGCGACCTGCTCTTCGCCGACAAGCTCTCCTACCACCTGCACGCGCCCCAGCGCGGCGACATCATCGTGCTCAAGCCGCCCGGGGACATCAACCAGGACTTCATCAAGCGGGTGATCGGGGTGCCCGGCGACACCATCGAGATCGACACCTCGTCGTCGAGCGACGGCAGCCGGCGCGCCGCGGTGCTGATCAAGCCCGCCGGGGCCACCTCCTTCGAGCGTCTCTCCGAGCCCTACCTGGCCGCCAGCGACCCCTGGACCGACAACGGCTACTGCTGCGACGCCGCGGGCCGCGCGACGGTGCAGCCGCAGCCGCTCACCATCCCCAGGAACGAGTACTTCGTGATGGGCGACAACCGGAACATCTCCGAGGACTCGCGCGCGCTGGGGCTGATCCCCCGGGCGAACGTCCTGGCGCGCGCCTGGGTGCGGGTCTGGCCGGCCGGCCACCTCGGCGCCCTCGGCACCGGCCCCGCCCTGGTCGCCGCCGGAGTTCCCGTGCTCCCCGGGATGCTGCTCTGGCGGCGGCGCCGCCGGCTGCGGAGAGCGCTCGCGGATCCGCCGTCCACGCGCCGGCGGCAGGGGGAGGGCGGTCAGCGACGAAGGAGCTGATGGCCTGGGGGAGGCGGCCTCCGTTCCGCGCGTGAGCGCGGAGAGCCTGGAGAGAGCAGGCGCGGCGCCGACACCGCCGGGTCGCCGCTCCAGGCGAAGCGGAGGAGCGGGTCGGCGTTGCGGGTGATCCCGACCCGCGGGCCCACCGCCACCGGCACCGGGTCGCCGCCCGGCAGCACCACCAGCCGGCCGCCGGCGGCGCAGACGTCGATGCCGTTGTCGGCACGGTCGATGCCCAGCCCGCTGCAGAGGTTGCCCGGGCCCCGCAGCAGCCCGGCGACGGGGATGTCGGGGCGGCGGCGGCGGCGCACCGCGGGCTCGCCGGCCTCGACCCGGGCGGCGCGGAGCAGCACCGCCCCGGCCCTCCCCTCCACCTCGGTGACCAGGTTGGCGCAGTGATGCACGCCGTAGCTGAGATACACGTAGAGGTGGCCGGGAGCGCCGAACATGATGCCGGCGCGTGGCGTGGGTCCGCGGTGGGCGTGGGAGGCCTCGTCGTCGGTGCCGAGGTACGCCTCGACCTCCACGATGCGGGCCCGCACCTCCTCGGCGGTGCCGGCGTCGACCAGCAGGATGCAGCCGAGGAGCTCGCGGGCCACCGTCACCGTGGGACGGGCGAAGAAGGCCCGGGGCAGGCCCGCCGGGTCTATGGGGCGGTCAGCTCGGCCAGGTGCCCGGGGAGGTCGCTGGGCAGCGCCGGCTTGAAGAGGTCCTGGACCCCCGGCTCGATGGTGTAGATGCGACCGCCGACGATGCCGTTGTGAACGGCGTTGGCCGCCGCGGTGCGGTTGCCGGGGAGGTTCTGCTGCCCGGGGGCACCCTTGACGTTGCCCACCGACACCGCCACCAGACAGATGAGGGCGATCTCGAAGAACCCGACCACGCCCCCGGCGATCAGGCCGGCGGTGCGGTCGAAGGCGAGGGCGGTGAGCGAGCGGACCTTGTCGCCGTAGAGGGCGGCGAGGATCTCGACGAGGATGACCACCACCACGAGCACGCCGAGGAAGGTCCAGGCCGAGGTGTAGAGGTCGGTGGCGGAGCCGCGGCCGAAGAAATAGTGGGCGATGCCGTTGCCGAGGAAGCTGGCGGCGGCGACGCCGGCGTACAGCCCGGCGAAGGCGATCATCCGGCCGACGATGCCGTAGCGCCAGCCGGCGACGGCGTTGACGAAGATGATCAGCACCGCGGCGATGTCGATGGCCAGGGTCACCGGCGAACCTCTGCGCCGAGGCGCATCTCGAGCGCGGCGGCGACCGCCTCGTGCCGGGCCTGCGCCTGATTGCGGGTCAGGGTGCGATCGGGGGCGCGGAAGGTGAGCCGGAAGGTCCAGCTCTTGCGCGCGCCGACGGCGTCGCCGCGGTACTCGTCGAGGGTGTCGACGCTCTCGAGCAGCGGACCGGCGGCCTCGGTGGCGATCGCCAGGGCGCTCCCGACGAGCGCCTCGGGGGGCACGGTGACGGAGAGGTCGAGCACCACCGCGGGGTACTTCGGCGGCTGCCGGAACCGCGGCGTGGGCGGCACCTCGGGCACCAGGCCGTCGAGGCGCAGCTCGGCGGTGGCGACCCGGCCGCGCAGCTCGAAGCCCTCGAGGACGTCGGGCTCGAGCTCGCCGATGACGCCGACAGGGCGGCCGCCGGCGACGATGCGGCCGGAGCGTCCCGGGCGCAGGCCGGGGATACGGTCTGGCTCGATGGTCATGTCGACACCGGCAAGGTCATGGCCGGCGAACGCTAGCACCGACTGGAGATGGCGGAGCCGGCCCGCCACCGTGTCGGCACGGCCATCACCGCTCTGCGACACCAGGGCCAGCAGCAGCGGCTCCTCGGGCAGCGACGGCAGGGCGGCGTCGACCCCGTCGCGAGTCGAGCCCGGGGGCGGCGCGGTGCGCTCGCCCTCCCAGTAGGCGCGGCCGATCTCGAAGAGCGAGACGTCGGTGAGGCCCTGATTGAGGTTGAGCGCGAGGGCGCCGCAGAGCCCGGGGAGGAGCGAGGTGCGCATCACGCTCCATTCCTCGCTGAGCGGGTTGCGCAGCGGGATCGGCGAGCGCCTCTCGCCCGCCCCGCCCAGCCGGGCCGCCGCTGCGGGGGCGGTGAATGAGTACGTGATCGCCTCGTCGAGGCCGGCGCCGACGAGCACGTCGCGCACCCGGTCCTCGACCGGGGGATGGGGGGCGAGGTCGCCGATCGGCCGCCGCCGCCCCGGCAGGGTGCTGGGCACCCGGGCGTAGCCGAGCGAGCGCCCCACCTCCTCGGCGACGTCGACGGGGATGCGCACGTCGCGGCGGAAGTGGGGTGGGGCGACCCGCAGCCTCCCCCCCTCCTGCTCGACGCTGAATCCCAGCCGGGCGAGCGCGGTGGCGGCCTCGCTGGGGTCGACGGGGCAGCCGAGGATCTCCTCCAGCCGGCCGTCGGGCACCACCACCGGCGGGATCGGCGGCAGCGCCCCGCCGTGCTCGTCGACGGCGCCGCGCAGCACCCGCCCGGCGCCGAGCTCGGCGATGAGCGCGGCGGCGCGGTCGATCGCCGCCGGGGGCAGGGTGTCGCTCAGCCCCCGCGAGAAGCGCATCGACGCGTCGGTGGGCTTGGCGAGGATCCGCCGCGAGGTGGCCCGGATGCTGGGGCCGTCCCACGCGGCCGCCTCCAGCAGCACGGTGCGGGTGCCGGGGAGCACGCCGGTGTCGTCGCCGCCGATCACCCCGGCGACCGACACCGGGCGGCTGCCGGCGCAGACCACGAGGTCGTGCTCCTGGAGCTGGTGCTCGCGGCCGCCGAGGTCGACGATGCTCTCGCCGGCGCGGGCGCGGCGCACCACCACCTGGACGGCGGCGCCGCCGCCGGGGGTGGCCTGGCGGAAGCGGTCGAGGTCGAAGGCGTGGAGCGGCTGGCCGAGCTCGAGCATCACGAAGTTGGTGACGTCGACGACGTTGTTGATGGGGTTGAGGCCGGCGGCGCGCAGCCGCCGCTGCATCCATCCCGGCGAGGGGCCGATCGCCACGTCCTCGACGACCCGCGCCATGAAGCGGTGGCAGCCCTGCGGGTCCTCCACCCGAACGGTGACCCGGCTCTCGACCGGTGACACCGAGGTGAGCGCCTCGGGCACGGTGGCCGGCGGCTCGTTCAGCGGCTCGCCGAGGGCGGCGCTGAGCTCGCGGGCGATGCCCACGTGGCAGAGGCAGTCGGGGCGGTTGGGGGTGACCTCGACCTCGAGGACGGCGTCGAGGTCGAGGACCTCGGCCGCCGGCTGGCCGGGGACGCCGCGCTCGAGCAGGAGGAGGCCGTCGGCGTCGTCGCCGAGGCCGAGCTCGACCGCCGAGCAGAGGAAGCCGGGCGAGTCCATCCCGAACATCACCCGGGTGCCCACCGGCTGCTCCCAGCCGGGCAGGCGGGTGCCGGGCGGCGCCCAGACCACCAGGTCGCCGACGCCGACGTTGGGCGCGCCGGTGAGCAGCCGCACCGGTTCGGCGCGGCCGGCGTCGATGTCGGCGATCCGCACCCCGCGCGTCGACTTCGGCACCGGGGTGAGGGCGAGCACCTCGGCGACCACCGCACCATCGGCGTCGCGGTGGACGTCGTCGACCTCGGTGCCGGTGTCGACGAGCGCCTGCACCAGGGTGGACAGCGGGGCGTCGAGGGCCGCGTAGTCGCGCAGCCAGCGCAGCGAGATCCTCACTGGCGGATGAAGCGGACGTCGTTCTGGAAGAGAGGGCGCCCGTCCTCGATGCCGTAGGCGAGCTGGGCGATCCGCTCGATGCCCATGCCGAAGGCGAAGCCGCTGTAGCGGTCGGGGTCGACCCCGCCGTTGCGGAGCACGTTGGGGTGCACCATGCCGCTGCCGAGGATCTCGATCCAGCCGCTCTGCCGGCAGGTCCCGCAGCCCCCGCCGCCGCAGACCATGCAGGAGACGTCGACCTCGAGCGAGGGCTCGGTGTAGGCGAAGTGGTGCGGTCGCAGCCGGATCGCGCGGTCGGGACCGAACATCGACCGTGCGAAGTACTCGAGCGTGCCCTTGAGGTCGCTCAGGGCGATGCCCTCGTCGACGCAGAGACCCTCGACCTGGTGGAACATCGGGAAGTGGGTGGCGTCGTAGTCGCGGCGGAAGGTCTTGCCGGGCACGATGATCCGGAGCGGCGCGCCCCGCTCGATCATGCTGCGGATCTGCACCGGGGTGGTGTGGGTGCGCAGCAGCCGGGCGTCGTCGATCCAGAAGGTCTCCTGCACGTCGCGGGAGGGATGGCCCGGCGGCATGTTGACCAGCTCGAAGTTGTAGCGGTCGTACTCCACCTCGGGGCCGCCGACGGCGGTGTAGCCGAGGTGGCCGAAGATGCGGCGGATCTCGCGGGAGCAGCGGGTGACCGGGTGGAGGTGGCCGCGGCGCAGCGGCGGGGCCGGCCGGGTGAGGTCGATCGCCTCGGCGCCCGTCCGTGCCGACTCGGCGGCGCGCTCGAGGTCGCGGCGGCGCTCCTCGATGGCGTCGTCGACGCGGCCGCGCAGCTCGCCGAGGGTCTTGCCGACCTGCCGGCGGGCCGCCTCGTCGGGGATCTGGCCGATGCCGCGCAGGCGCGCGCTGATGAGGCCGTCGCCGCGGCCCAGGTAGCGGTTCCTCACCTCCTCGAGGGCGCCCGGGTCGGCGGCGGCGGCCACCTCGTCGAGGGCCCGGGACCCCAGGGTGTGGAGGTCGTCCAGGTTCTCGCCGCCGGCGGGGGCCACCGTGCCCCCCGTCGCCGAGGCGTCGGGGCTCACGCCGGCGCCAGCGCCCCGCGAGCCACCTCGACGAGCTGGGTGAAGGCGGCCGCGTCGTGCACGGCGATCTCGGAGAGCATCTTGCGATTGACCTCGACGCCGGCCGCCTTCAGGCCGTGCATGAAGGTGTTGTAGGCGAGGCCGTTCTGCCGTGCCGCCGCGTTGATGCGCGCGATCCACAGCCGCCGCATGTCGCCCTTGCGCTGCTTGCGGTCGCGGTATGCGTACGCCAGCGAGTGCATGACCGCCTCGTTGGCGGGCTTGAACAGGCGGCGATGCGTCCCCGAGAAGCCCTCGGCGAGCTCGAGAATCTTCTTGTGACGGGCGCGTGCGGTGACGCCCCGCTTGACCCTGGCCATGAAACCGGTCCTCCGAGGTTACTTCTTGTCGAGGTAGGGGGCGAGCCGGGTCACGTGCCGCGCGTCCACGGGAGCCACCTGGTGCATGCGCCGGTAGGCGCGCTTGCGCTTGGCGCTCTTGTGCTCGAGCAGATGGGACCGGAAGGCCTTGCGACGCATCAGCTTGCCCGTGCCCGACACGGTGAAGCGCTTCTGCGTGCCCTTATGGGTTCTGATCTTCGGCATCGTTCCTGCTGGTGCTCCCGTTCGAGGACTGGTCGGAGGCCGGAGGGCTGGTGACCGCCGCGGCCTCCGCATCGGTCTCCTCCTGGTCGGTCGGGGCGGAGCCCTTCTCCGGTATCACCCTTGCGTGCTTCTTGGCCAGCGGGCTCAGGATCATGATCATGTTCCTGCCCTCGACGAGCGGCATCCGCTCGACGATGGCGACGTCCTTGAGCTCCTGGGCCATGCGGTCGAGGAGCCGCCGGCCGTACTCCTGGTGGACCAGCTCGCGACCGCGGAACATGATGGTGAGCTTCACCTTGTCGCCGTCGGCGAGGAAGTGCCGCACGTAGCCGTACTTGGTGTTGAAGTCGTGCTCCGAGATCTTCGGGCGCAGCTTCATCTCCTTGAGACGGACGACGTTGTGCTCGCGGCGGCTGTCCTTCTCCCGCTTGAGCGCCTCGAACTTGAAGCGCCCGTAGTCCATGAGCCGGCAGACCGGCGGTTGTGCCTGCGGGGCCACCTCGACCAGGTCCAGTTCCCGCTCCACGGCGAGCTGGCGTGCCTTCTCGATGGCCACGATGCCGAACGCCTCCTGGGTCGTGTCGTCGAAGAGACGCACGTGCGGGATTCGGATCTGCTCGTTGATACGGAGCTCACGAAAGGCGATGGTTCCTGACCCTCCTGACATACAAAAAACTGGACAGCAGCCGCTATCCAGTAGACGGTTTCTGGACCTCCAAGGCGGACCCGGAAGGTGGGGTCCGCACCGGTACGGGCCCTCTTGGCTGCCCGAACGGGCGTCCGGCGGCGAAGCATACCACCGAGCCGGGCTGCGAAAACAGACCCGCGCGGGCCGCGGCCCGGGCCGCTGGCGCGGACACCAACGCTGCACCCGTCATCAGACTTGACACGCTCACCGGTTGGTGTAAAGTTCAGAGCATCGATGGCGGGTCCTGTCAGGGCCTCAGACAGGAGGGCTCAGGATGACCACGGCGCTGGTGGTGGAGACCGAGGAGACCACGGCGGTGGACGCCGCGGGATGGCGCGACCGCAAGCGCTACCTCTGGCCGCTCGGGCTGGTGGTGCCGGTGCTGCCCCTTCTCGCCGGCGGGCTGGCGATGCTCACCGGGCTCGGGGTGCTGTGGTGGCTGGGACCGCTGTTCGCCTACGGGCTCATCCCCCTGGTCGACGCCCTCGCCGGCAGCGACGCCGCCAACCCGCCGGAGAGCGTGCTGCCCGCCCTCGAGGCCGATCGCTGGTACCGCTGGTGCACCTATGCCTACCTCCCCCTCCAGTACGCCGCCCTGGTGTGGGCCTGCTGGGAGTGGACCCACGGCGACCTCTCGGTGGTCAGCGCCATCGGGCTGGCGGCCACGGTCGGCGTCACCAGCGGTATCGCGATCAACACCGCCCACGAGCTCGGTCACAAGAAGGATCGGGTGGAGCGCCGGCTCTCCAAGATCGCCCTCGCCCAGACCGGCTACGGGCATTTCTACACGGAGCACAACCGCGGCCACCACGTCCGCGTCGCCACCCCCGAGGACCCGGCCAGCTCCCGCCTGGGCGAGACCTTCTGGGAGTTCCTGCCCCGCACCGTGATCGGCAGCCTGCGCTCCGCGCTGGAGATCGAGCGCACCCGCCTGCGGCGTCGCGGCCGGAGCCCCTGGACACTGCGGAACGACGTGCTCAACGCCTGGGCGCTGAGCGTCGTGCTGGTCGCCGCCCTGGTCGCCGGCTTCGGGCCCCGGGTGCTCCCCTACCTCGCCGTCCAGGCGGTGTTCGGCCTCTGCCTGCTCGAGGTGGTGAACTACCTCGAGCACTATGGCCTGGCTCGCCGGCGCGAGGCGAGCGGCCGCTACGAGCGGGTGCGCCCCCGCCACAGCTGGAACAGCAACCACGTCGCCTCGAACCTCCTCCTCTACCACCTCGAGCGGCACAGCGACCACCACGCCAACCCGGCCCGCCGCTACCAGGCGCTGCGCCACTTCGACGAGGCTCCCCAGCTGCCCTCGGGCTACGGCACGATGATGGTCCTCGCCTACATCCCGCCGCTCTGGCGCCGGGTCATGGACCCCCGGGTGCTCGCCCACTACGGCGGCGACGTCACCCTCGCCAACCTCCACCCCCGGCTCCGCGACCGCTACCTCCGCCGCCACGGCGCCCCCACCCGGGGCGTGGCCTCCTGACATGATCGGGACCATGGCCCCGACCACGCGGCGACGCCCGACCTACGCCGAGGCGGCGCGGACGCTGCTCCGCGACACCCTTCTCGACGCCGCCGGCGACCTGATGCGCGAGCGGGGCTGGGCGGAGACCACGATGGCCGACGTGGCCGCGGCCGCCGGGGTCAGCCGGCAGACCCTGTACCACGAGTTCGGCTCGCGCAACGACTTCGCCCAGGCCTACGTGCTGCGGGAGACCGGCCGCTTCGTCGCCGCGGTCGAGGCGGCGGTGACCGCCCGGGCACCCGACCCGCGGGCCGCACTGACGGCGGCGTTCGAGGTCTTCCTCGGCGCCGCCGCCGGCCACCCCCTGATCCGCGCGATCGTCTCCGGCGACGGCAATGACGGGCTCCTCGCCCTGGTCACCACCCAGGGCGGACCGGTGCTCGGGCTGGCGACCAATCGGCTGGCGGCGCTCTTCACCGCCTCCTGGCCGCAGCTCGAGGCGGCCCGGGCGCGGCTGGTGGCCGACTGCGTGGTGCGGCTCGCGATCAGCCACGCCGCGCTCCCCGGCGGCCCGGCGGACGCCACCGCCGCCACCGTCGGCGAGGTGCTCGGCCCCTACCTCGAGCAGGTGGTCGGGAGCCAGCCCTAGCGGGGCCGCTTCTCCTCGACCTCGGCGCGCAGCCGGGCGACCAGCTCGTCGACGGCGACGTCCTCCTTGACGCCGCGGCGGGCGTCCTCCACCCTGACCACGCCGTCGCCGCGCTCCACGTCCTGCTTGCCGACGACGACGATGTAGGCGACGCGCTGGAGCTTGGCCTCGCGGATCCGCGCCCCCATGCGCTCGCCGGGCTTCGCCGAGACCTCGCCGCGGAGCCCGGCCGCGGCCAACCGCGCGACGATCGATCCGGCCAGCTCCACCACCTCGGGAACGTCGTCCTGCACCGGGATGACGGTGCACTGCACCGGGGCCAGCCACAGCGGGAAGTGGCCGGCGTAGTGCTCGATCAGCACCCCGAAGAAGCGCTCCATGCTGCCGAGAAGGGCGCGGTGGACCATCACCGGCCGGTGGCGCTCGCCGTCCTCGCCGATGTACTCGATGCCGAAGTTCTCCGGCTGGGAGAAGTCGAACTGCACGGTGGCGCACTGCCACTCCCGCCCCAGCGCGTCGAGCACCTTCATGTCGATCTTGGGTCCGTAGAAGGCACCGTCGCCGGGGTTGACCACGATGTCGATGCCGCGGATGCGCAGCTGGCGCTCCAGCGCCGCCTCCGCCGCCTGCCACTGCTCGTCGGTGCCGATCGCCTTCTCCGGCCGGGTGCTGAGATAGATGCTCACCTCCTCGAACCCGAAGGTGCGGAACATCTCCATCGAGAAGTCGATGACCTTGCCGATCTCGTCCTCGATCTGGTCGGGGCGGCAGAAGATGTGGGCGTCGTCCTGGGTGAAGCCGCGCACCCGCAGCAGCCCGTGGAGCACCCCGCTGCGCTCGTAGCGGTACACCGTCCCCAGCTCCGCGAGCCGGATCGGCAGCTCGCGGTAGGAGCGCAGGCGGTCCTTGTAGATGAGGATGTGGAACGGGCAGTTCATCGGCTTGAGCTGGTACGGCCGGCCGTCCACGTCCATCGGCGAGTACATCGAGTCCGCGTAGAAGTCGACGTGCTTGCTGGTCTCCCAGAGGGTGCGCTGGGCGATGTGGGGGCTGAAGACCTGCTCGTAGCCGCCGCGGCGATGGGCCTCGCGCCAGTGGTCCTCGATGAGGCCGCGGACCAGGCCGCCGCGGGGGTGCCAGAGCACCAGCCCGCCGCCCAGCTCCTCGCTGACGCTGAAGAGGTCGAGTTCGCGGCCGATCCGGCGATGGTCGCGACGCTCCGCCTCGGCGAGCCGCTCGAGGTGGGCCTCGAGCTCGTCCCTGGTGAACCAGGCGGTGCCGTAGATGCGCTGCAGCTGCGGATTGCGCTCGTCGCCGCGCCAGTACACGCCGGCGACCCGGAGCAGCCGGGTGGCCTTGAGCATCCCGGTGTCGCGCACGTGGGGCCCGCGGCAGAGGTCGACGAAGTCGCCGGTGCGGTAGATACCGACACTGTCGACCGAATCAGGCATGCGGTCGATGATGTCGACCTTGAACGGCTGACCCATGTCCGTGAACAGGGCGCGCGCGTCCTCGCGGCTCAGCAGCTCGCGCTCGAAGGGGATGCGCTTCTTCACCAGCTCGCGCATCCTCCCCTCCACCGCGGCGAGCTCGGTCTCGGAGAGGGTGGCGCCGCCGGGCAGCTGGAAGTTGTAGAAGAAACCGTCCTGGATGGCGGGCCCGACGTCGTACTGCGCGCCGGGGTAGAGGTCGACCACGGCCGCGGCCATCAGGTGGGCGGCGCTGTGACGCAGGATGTCCAGGGTCGGGCTCTCGGGCGCCTCCAGCGGCGGCCCGGCCTCCGCGGCGTCGTCGACAGGATCGTCGGCCATGGGGCCGCATTGTAGACGGCGGCTTCAGCCGGCGAATCTGGACATGCCCGCGGGCACGTCCTCGCGTCCCTCACCGAGGCGGGCGATCGAGTCCTCCTGGTAGGAGATCGGGCGGCCGCCGAAGGGCATCGGCAGCTGGCGTGACATCGGCACCATGGTGCGGCCGGCGCGCAGCGCCTGGGCACGGAGCTTCTCGTGCCGCTCCGGATCGATGCGGCAGCAGTCGCGGCTGCAGTACTTGGCGGTGCGCTTCTTCACCGTCGACAGGCAGCCCCGGCGCGCACAGGTGCGCGCCAGGGTGGTCTGTGTCTGCACGCGAGTCGTCCCGTCCCCATCCATGTCGCCCGCGCATTGTCGACGGCCTCTGCGCGGGTTGTCAACCGCGTCTGAAGGGTGGATCTGCACATCCGCTTCGGCCACTGCAGACATGCGATTGTCCCAGGCTGTCGACGTTGTGGATAACGCGCACCCGGTGAACTGCGCACCCACCGCCGCCCTGTGCAGAACACTGTGCGTGACCCCAGCCCGATGAGGATCCTGGGGGCGAGGTCGAGCGGCCTGAGGGTCGACGGGGTGGTGGGCACAGACGGGATCGAACCGCCGACCTCTGCGATGTCAACGCAGCGCTCGTACCAACTGAGCTATGTGCCCGCACCACGGAACCGCACGGTGACAGGGGCGGACCCCCGATCCCAGCGGAGCCCGCATGATACCAGCAGGAGTCTCAGGCGGCCGCGGCCCGGTCGGCGGACGCCGACCCGGGAGTCCGGGCGGCGGCGCTCAGGTCCTCGCGGCTGACGTCGATCCGAAGGCTGCGCTCGCACTCGTGGCAGACCAGGTGGAAGGTGCCCGGCTGCTCGATGGCTCGCGCGACCGTCTGGCGGTGGCCGCAGCACTCGCAGGTGACGATGGCTCGCATGGACAGCCGCTCCGGAAACAGGGTGATGTGACCGGCACAGGGTGCCAGCGGCCGCCCCCTCGGACCCGCTCGCGCATCGCCTCTTGTCGAGCCCGCGACGCCACCGTTGCACGATGGGGCGCTCGGTTCGTTCGGAGCCGGGTCAGCCCGGGGGGTGGGTGGTGGCGGACACGTCGAGCACCCCGAGCTGGCCCCGCGCGAGGGTGCCGGCGACCACCCCGGCGAGGAGCAGGCCGCCGCCGAGCACGGAGACCACCCGGGCCACCCCGAAGCCGTCGGCGAACCCCCCGGCGAGCACCAGCGGCAGGGCCACGGCGGCGTTGACGATGGTGAAGATCCCCCCGAAGATCCGCCCCCGGGTGGCCTCGTCGGTGCGCTCCTGGAGGACGGTGAAGGCCGGGATCAGCAGCGCCCCGAGCGACCACCCGAAGGCGACCGCGAGGCCGATCGCCGCCGGGGCGGCGAGCACCGAGGCGGAGCTCTGCCGCAGCGTGCCCGGCACCAGACCCAGGCCGAGCAGCGCGGCGCCGGAGGAGGCCATCGACCAGGCCGCCAGCCGGGACCGGGACGGCTCGCGGCGGTGGCTGGCCCGGCCCAGCACCACGGCGCTGCCCACCAGCCCGGTGGTGAGCGGGATGAGGAGCAGATAGGTGTCGGTGGGCTGGAGCCCGAGCAGCTGCGACATGTAGCCCGGCCCCAGCCCGAAGACGCTGAAGACCACGATCAGCGCCACCGTGCTGATCCCCAGGGCGACCCGCAGGGCGGGATGGCTCCACAGGATCATCAGCCCCTCGCGCAGCTCCCGGCCGATGTTCCGGGCGGGCGGATGCTCGACCGCGGCGGCGCGCAGGCTGGTGCCCACCCGCCAGATGCAGAACGAGGCGGCCGCGAACAGCGCCGTGGCCACGTAGAAGGGGGCGGTCGCCCCCAGCACCCGGACGCTGATCGTGGCCAGCGGCACCCCCACCACCAGGGTGACCACGGCGGTGGTCATGAACAGCGAGGTGGCGGTCATGATCTGCTCGCGGCGCACCAGGAAGGGCAGGCTGGCGGCCTCGGCGGGGGCGAACACCTGGCCCACGGCGCTGAAGAGCAGGGTGATGACCAGCAGCGGCCAGGCCCGGTCGGACAGGAGGGGCACGTGCTGGCTCAGGGGGATGAGCAGGATCAGGCCCCCGCGCAGGAGGTTGGTGCCGAGCATCAGCGACCGCTTGTCGTGGCGGTCGGCGTACACCCCCGCGGGGGCGCTGAGCAGGACGCTGGGGAGGGTGTACGCGACCATCACCAGCGAGGAGCCGGTGCTCCGCCCGCTGAGGGTGTAGACCAGCACCAGCAGGGTGAACATCAGGAACTTGTCGGCCAGCTGGCTGCACACCTGGGCCGCCCAGAGCAGCCGGAAGTCGGTGCGGCGGAGCACGCCCACGAAGCCGTCGGCGTCCTCCGGACGGAGGCCGGGGGCGATGCGGGCCGCCGGGGGCGGGGTCTCGTCGGCCGGCCACGGGCCGGCGTCCGGCTCCGGAGCCGCCCGCCGGCTCACCCTTGCGCTCCGGCGGCCGCGATCGCCAGCTCCCGCCACTCCTCGAGGCTGAGCGAGCCGGGGCGCCGCCCGGGGTCGACACCCGCCGCCCCGAGCACCGCGAGAGCCCGCGCGCCGTCGCCGTCGAGGGCGTGGGTGATCCCGTGGCGCAGGGTCTTGCGGCGCATCGTGAAGGCGCGGCGGGCGAGGGTGAGCACCGCCGCCCGGTCTGCGGGGCCGAGCACCGTCCGCGGGGTGAGCCGGAGGATGCTGGAGTGGACCGCCGGCGGCGGCGTGAACGCCTCCGGGGGCACGTCGCCGAGCCGCTCGACGCCGGCGAGCGACCGCACCGCGAGGGTGGCGAGGCTCCAGTCCCCGGGGCCGGCGGCGAGCCGGGCGGCGACCTCGCGCTGCATCAGCAGCACCGCCCGCCGGGGCGGCGACTCCGCCTCCAGCAGCCGCTGCAGCAGCGCCCCGGTGATGTTGTAGGGGATGTTGCCGGCGGCCAGGTATCCGGGGGCCAGGCCGAGCTCGACGGCGCCGGTGCGGAGCGCGTCGGCGTGCACCGCCTCGACGTTGGGATGGCGGTGCTGGGTGATCGCCAGAGCGCGGATGCAGGCCTCGTCGAGCTCGACGGCGACCACCCGCCCGGCGCGGGCGCACAGCGCCGAGGTGAGGGTGCCGATCCCCGGGCCGATCTCGTACACCTCGTCCTCGGGCCCGGGGTCGAGGGCCTCGACCAGCCGCTCGACCACCTCGCGGTCGACGAGCAGGTTCTGGCCGAGGCGGCGCTTCAGGCCGAGCCCGGCGCGGCGGGCGACGGCGAGCGCCGTCCCCGGGTTGCACAGATCGAGCTCGGCGGCGGCGCCGGCGGTGGGCCCGGCGGTCATCCGGCCGGCTGCCGGCCGCCGAGCACGTCGCCGCCGCCGGGGTCGGGGAGGCCGAAGAGCCGGCGGGAGGTCGCGGTCGCGCTCCGCGCCACCGCCGCCGCGGGCTCGCCGCGCAGGCCGGCGACGGCGGCGGCGGTGGCGGCCACGTAGGCGGGCTGGTTGGGCCTGCCGCGGTAGGGGACGGGAGCGAGGAACGGCGCGTCCGTCTCGACCACGTAGCCACCGTCGCCGACGGTGCGGGCGGCGGCGCGGATCCCATCGGTCTTCGGATAGGTGACCGTGCCCGCGAAGGAGCAGGCCATCCCCAGGCCGGCGGCGGTGCGGGCGAGGGCGGCGTCGCCGCTGAAGCAGTGGAGGACCCCGCGGTCGGCGTGGTCGCCGGCGCCGAAGGCGTCGCGGAGCTCGGCGACGACGTCGTCGTGGGCGTCGCGGTCGTGGACCACGATCGGCTTGGCGTGGGCGGCGGCGAGCTCGAGCATCAGCCGCAGCGAGCGCCGCTGCACCTCCGGATCGACCTCGTGGTACCCGGGCCGCCAGTACCAGTCGAGGCCGATCTCGCCGACCGCGACGGCGCGGGGATGGCGGAGCATCTCCTCGAGGCTGCGGAGCTGGGCCGCGTCCGGCGGGGCCTTCTCGTGGGGGTGCCAGCCCACCGTGAAGAACACCCCGGGGAGGCGCTCGGCGAGCTCGCGGTTGCGGTCGGTGTCCTCGACGTTGAGGCCGATCGACACGATCTGCTCGACCCCCGCGTCGGCGGCCTGCTCCAGCGCCTCGTCGAGCATCCCCCGCTCGTCGAGGAGGACGAGGTGGCAGTGGGTGTCGACCAGCCGCAGTGCCTCCTCGATCATCCAGCCTCCAGGTCCTGGTCGCGGTCGAGCCGGGGGAAGAGGATCGCGCCGACCCCCACCGGCGCCCCCGGGGTGAGCGCCGGCCAGGTGCGCAGGCCGGCACCGGCGTCGCCGTCGAGGCCGACCCCGAGGTCGGCGGCCACCGCGGCGGTGGCCCGGGGCAGGGTGGGATGGAGCAGCAGGGTGCTCACCCGGATCGCCTCGAGCAGGCTGCCGAGCACCGTGCCCAGGCGCGGGTCGCCGGTCTTCGACATGCTCCAGGGGGCGGTCTCGTCGATGTACTTGTTGGCCCGGGCGACCAGCCGGCGCACCTCGGCGAGGGCGCCGCTGAGGTCGAGCCGCTCCATCGCCGCCTCGTGGGCGGTGACCACCTCGGCGGCGACCGCGGCCAGCTCCGAGTCGATCGGCTCGGCGGCGCCGGGCTCGGGCACCCGGCCCTCGAAGTACCGGGCCACCATCTTCTCGGTGCGCGACACCAGGTTTCCGTAGTCGTTGGCCAGATCGGCGTTGTAGCGGTCGACGAAGGTCTCCATCGAGACGTCGCCGTCACGGTCGAAGGGCACCTCGGCCATCAGCACGTAGCGCACCGCGTCGCTGCCGAACCGGGTCACCAGGTCGAACGGGTCGATGCGCACCCCGGTCGACTTGCTCATCTTGCGGCCGCCGAGGGTGACGAAGCCGTGGGCGTGCACCCGCCGGGGCAGGGGCAGCCCGGCGGCGAGCAGCATCGCCGGCCACATCACGGTGTGGAAGCGGGTGATGTCCTTGCCGATGATGTGGACGTCGGCGGGCCAGAAGCGCTCGAAATCGGCGCCGTCGGGGAAGCCGATGCCGGTGATGTAGGAGAGCAGCGCGTCGAACCAGACGTAGACCACCTGCTCGGGGTCGAAGGGCAGCGGGAAGCCCCAGTGGGAGAACCCGCGGGAGATGCTGATGTCGTCGAGGCCGCCGCGGATGACGTTGAGGATCTCGTTGCGGCGGGGCTCCGGGGTGAGGAAGCCGGGGTTGGCCTCGAAGTGGTCGAGCAGCGGCTGCTGGAAGGCGCTGAGGCGGAAGAAGTAGTTCTCCTCCTTCACCCACTCCACGGGGCGGCCGTGCACCGGGCAGCTGCCCTCGACCAGCTGCTTGTCGGTGTAGAACTGCTCGCAGGAGGGGCAGAACCAGGCCTCGTACGGCCCCTTGTAGATGTGGCCGCCGTCGTACATCGCCTGCATGAAGCGGTCGGTGCTGCGCCGGTTGGCGTCGCTGCTGGTGCGCACGTAGGCGGTGTACCCGACGTCGAGCGCGGCGAAGGCCCGCTGGAACACCTCCGCCTGCCGGAGCGAGAACTCCTCGGGGTCCATCCCCTGCTGCTGCGCCGCCCGCTCCACCGACTGGCTGTGCTCGTCGCTGCCCACGGTGAAGCGGACGTCGCGACCGCGGAGCCGGTGGTGGCGGCGCACCACGTCGCAGCCGATCTTCTCGTAGGCGTGCCCCAGGTGGGGGTTGCCGTTGACGTAGTCGATGGCGGCGGTGAGGTAGAAGCGGGCGGGGGACGTCATGCTGCGTGGGTTCCCACATCGGAGCCGCCCACCAGCACGGTGCACTCGCCGCGCGGGGGGGTGGCGGTGAAGAGCGCCGCCAGCTGCTCGGCGGTGCCGGTGTGCAGGGTCTCGTGGCGCTTGGTGAGCTCGCGGGCGACCACCACCTCGCGGGTCCCCAGCAGCGGGGCGAGCGTGGCCAGGGTGCGGGCGAGTCGGAAGGGGGACTCGAGGAAGGCCAGGGTACGCCCCCCGTCGAGTGCGGCGCCGACCGTCCGGGTCAGCTTGCCCGGGGTGCGCGGCAGGAACCCGAGGAAGACGAAGCCGCCGCCCCCCAGCCCGCTGGCGGAGATCGCGGCGGTCACCGCCGAGGCGCCGGGCACCGGGATCACCGCGTGCCCCGCCTCCCGGGCGGCTCGCACCAGCAGCGACCCGGGGTCGCTGATCGCGGGGGTGCCGCCGTCGGTGACCAGGGCGAGGTTCTCGCCGGCGTCGAGCCGGGCCACCAGCCCGGGCACCCGGCGGCGCTCGTCGAAGGCGGGCAGGGAGAGCACCCGCTTCTCGCCGATGCCGTGGGCGGTGAGCAGGGCGCGGGTGCGGCGGCTGTCCTCGGCGACCACGGCGTCGCACTCGCGCAGGGTGCGCAGCGCCCTCAGGGTGATGTCCTCGAGGTTGCCGATCGGCGTCGCCACCACCGACAGGGTGCTCACCGTCCCCAGTCCCTGGGGTAGCGGAAGTCACGGTCGATGGTGCGTGCGCTGAGCTTGGCGATCAGCGGCAGGCGGCGCTTGTACTGGTTGTCGCGCAGCCGCCGGCCGACCAGGTCCATGAACTCGTCGTCGAATCCGAGCACGCGCAGCTCCTCGCGGGTCCGGCGCTCGTCGACCAGGTGGTACAGGAGCATGTCGACCACCGCGTACTGGAAGCCGAGCTCCTGCTCGTCCGACTGGCCCTCCCAGAGGTCGGCGCTCGGCGGCTTCTCGACCACACGCTGCGGAAGGTCCAGGGCGCGCGCCATCGCGAACACCTGGGTCTTGTACAGGTCGCCGAGCGGGTTGAGCGCGTGCGCCATGTCGCCGTGGATGGTGCCGTACCCGAGGAGCAGCTCGGTCTT
>DASXNK010000195.1 GCA_036495095.1 Candidatus Dormiibacterota bacterium
AGGCGGTCGCCACCGCCCAGGCGAACAGGGTCGACGACCGCCTCATCGCCGAGCTGGGACGCACCCCGCTGGTCGCGCCGGCGCTCCACAACCGGCTCGACGACGTGATCCACGGCGACCACGAGGGGTGGTTCTCGGCGCGGCTGGGGCACAAGGACGTGCGCCTGGCACGCGACCTCGCCCGGAGCGGAGGGCTCGACCTCGCCGTCGCCGCCAGCGTCGAGGCCCTCTTCGACCAGGCCATCGCCGCCGGGCTCGGCGACCGGGACATCACCGCGGTGGTCGAGGCGGTGCGGGCCCGCCGGGTCACGGAGGTGCCGGCCCCCCGGCGGTGACCGGCGAGGGTTGATCCGCGGCGGTGGCCGCCGGCCTCGTCGAGATGGTCTCCACGCAGCCCCCGACCGGCGGGGGCGACAGGATCGGCGCGGTTCTGCGTTGTGGGTGCATGGAAGGGATCGGCGCCGCCGGGGAGGGGCGGCGCGCCATGTACCTGATCCACCAGACGCTGCGCTACGACTACCCCTCCCCGATCGCCGACCTCGAGCACCGGCTGGTGGTGATCCCCCCGGAGGTGCACGGCGACCAGCGGCGCATCCTCCACCGGCTCGACGTGCACGGCGGGCCCGCTGCCATGGTCACCCACGGCGAGGACGTCTTCGGCAACCCGGTCATCGAGATGAGGGTGCCCCGGGTGCGTCGCAGCCTCACCTTCGAGGCGTGGGTGCTGCTGCGCCGCTCGGCGGTGCCGGAGCCGCCCCGGCTGCCCGCGACCGCTCTCGACGACCCCCTGCTGCACCGGCCCACGGCGCTCACCGCCCCCGACGCGGGGCTGAGCGCGGCGGCTCGGGCCCACCTCGGGTCCGGCCACACCGGGCTGGGCCTGGCCGAGGAGCTCAACGGCTGGGTGCACCGGAGCATGCGCTACACCCGCGGCGTCACCGGCGTCTCCACCACCGCCGCCGAGGCCCTCGCGCTCGGCGGTGGGGTCTGCCAGGACTACGCCCACGTCATGCTCGCGATCTGCCGCCTCTGCGGCCTGCCGGCCCGCTACGTCTCCGGGCACCTGCTCGGCGAGGGCGCCACCCACGCGTGGGTCGAGGTGCTGCTGGCCGAGGGCGACGCGGCCGTGGCCCACGCGTTCGACCCCACCCACGGGGTGCGGGCGGGGCTGCGGCACCTCACCGTCGCGGTCGGCCGCGACTACGCCGACGTGGCCCCGACCTCGGGTACCTTCCGCACCGGGCCCTCCGGGGCGCTGACCTCCCGCCAGCGGGTGACGCTGATGGAGGGCGAGGAGGCGGTCGCCGGCTAGCGGCTAGCTGTGGGTGCCCTCCGGGGCGCCGCCCCGGGCGTCCTCGGGCATCAGCGCGAGCACGTCGCCGCGCAGCCTGCGCAGGTGCCGGGGGGCGACCTCGGGTGCCTCGGCGGCCCGCTCGCGGACCAGGCCGAGGGCGATCACCGCCACCGGGGCGATGTCGAGGTGGCCGGTGTCGATCGCCTCCTGGTAGGCGGCCGCGCTCTCCTCGTACCGGCCGTCCGCCTCCAGGGTCGCGGCGAGGTTGAACATCGCCTTGGGGGACTGGTCGGGGTGGTCGAGCGCGATCGACTCGCGGTAGGCGTCGACGGCCTCGTCGATGAGGCCCATCTCGGCGAGCAGGATGCCGAGGTTGGTGGCCGCGATCGGCGCCTGCTCGGAATGGCCGGTGGCGATCGCCAGCCGGTAGGCGTCGCAGGCGTCGTGCCGCCATCCCACCCGGGTGAGCAGCGCGGCGCGGTTCACCAGCGCCATCGGCTTCCACTCGGGGTGGCCGGAGTCGATGGCGACCTGGTAGGCGGTGGTGATGCTGCGCCAGTCGGGGACGGTGGTGTGCAGCCGCTCCAGCAGCACCCCGAGGTTGAAGCCGGCCCGTGGAGCGGCGTCGGGGTGACCGGAGTCGATCGCCCGCTGGTAGGCGGCGATGGCGTCGTCGTTGCGGCGCAGCTCCTCGAGGACGTTGCCCCGGCAGCCCTCCGCGAGCGGGACGGCGTCGGGATGGCCGGAGGCGGCGACGATGTCGAACAGCGCCAGCGCCTCCGCCATCCTCCCCTCCTCGCAGAGGTCGAAGCCGCGGTCGAGCACCGCCATCGGCTCCGTCCGCGGGTCGGCGGGAGTGGTCACGGAGCCCACGGTACTCGCCGGGACGGCGACCGTGCGCAGCCTGGCTGGTTGATCGGGGCGGCACCCCGGCGCGCGGGATGCCGCCCCGGACGCGGGTCCTAGTGGCTGAGGAAGTACTCGTCGGAGCCGAGCAGGCCGCCGATGACGTGCTCGTCGGTGGCGCCGTTCAGCAGCTGCTGGGTCCAGTACGCCAGCCCGACGCTGTCGGCGGGCCGGATGAGGATGGCGCCGTAGAGGGCGCTGACCAGGTGGGCGCGCCCCTCCGGGCTCTGGATGAACTGGATGGCGATGGTCGCGGCGTTGTAGTTGGCCAGCCAGTACGCCCTGCCGGTGGGGTCGGAGGGCCGTCCGAGGATGTCCTCGTAGAGCGCGTCGATGGTGGTCGCGGGGTCGGGACCGTGGTGCAGCGGGTACTCGGCGGAGCCGAGGAAGCCGGTGCGCACCTGCTCGAGGCTGTGACCGGCGGCCATGTAGCCGAGCCAGAACACGACCCCGCCGAGATCGGTGGGACGGGCGAGGTACTGCTGGTAGAAGCCGGGCACGGTGCTGGTGCCGCCGATCACGTCGGTGCGGTACTCGGGGCTCGAGGCCAGCGCCTCCGCCACCGTGGTGCGCGCGGTGCCGTGGTTCAGACGGTCGAGCCAGTACGCGAAGGCGGCCGGGTCGGCGTCGCGCCCCATCAGCGTGACGTAGGCGTTGTGCAGCCAGCTGGCGTTGGTCGAGCCGGCGGCGGGGGTCTGGGTGAGCGCGAGGACGGTCGAGAAGTTGTCGGCCGGGTCGGCGTTCTGATCGCTGACGATGATCGCCTGGGTGCCCGCGGTGGTCGAGGAGGTGATGGTGTCGGCGGCGGCGCCGCCGGAGTCGGTGTCGACGGTGGGATGCGCCAGCGCGGCGTCGCCGGGGTGGCCCTCGGTCTGGAAGGTGATGGTCTCGCCGGAGACCGGGGCGCCGCTGCCGTCGACCACGGTGACCATTGCCACCGCGGTGCTGGCGCCGTTGGCGGCGATGTGGCCGCTGACCAGCGCCCTGGTCGCGAACCTCACGCCGAGCAGCTTCTCCTTGGCGGTCCCGGTGACCGAGCCGATGCTCTCGGTCGCGGTCAGGGTGACCGAACCCGCCGTGGTCGACGAGGTGATGGTGGTGGCGGCGGAACCGCTCGAGTCGGTGATCGCCGTGGCCGCGTTGAAGGTGACGGCCCCGGCGGGGGTGCTGGTGAAGGTGACGGTGTCACCCGCCACCGGCTGGCCGCCGGCGTCGGTCACCACCACCACCGCAGAGGTGTGGCTGGTGCCGTTGGCACGCAGGGTGTGGCTGTGCGGGGTGAGGATCACGCTCGCGACCGTGGTGACCACCTGGCTCAGCGCGGTCGAGGCGCTGACGGCGTCGGTGGCGTCCCCGCCGTACCCGGCGGTGATGCTGTGGGTGGCGGCGCTCAGTCCGCTGGTGGTGTAGGTGGCGGTGGCGACCCCGCCCACCAGGGCCAGGGTGCCGGTGCCGAGGGTCGAGCCCCCGTCCTTGAAGGTCACGGTCCCGGTGGGCGTGCCCGTGCCGAAGGTGGCGGCGACCGTCGCGGTGAAGGTCACCGGCCCGTTGAGAAGGGTGCGGAGCGCGGAGGAGGTGATCGTGGTGGCGGTCGGATTGGTGACCGTGAGGGTGAAGCTCTGGACCGCGTCGGGGAGCACCCCGTTGGCCGCCGTGAGGGTGATCGGGTAGGAGCCGGCGCTGCCCGAGACCGGGGTTCCGGAGAACACGCCGCCGGTGACGCTGACCCCCGAGGGCAGGGTGCCGCTCTCGGTGATCGACGGCGCCGGGTAGCCGGTCGCGGTCACGGTGAAGGCGGCGGGGCTGCCGGTGGTGAGCGCCAGCGTGTTCGCGCTGGTGATCGCCGGCGCCTGGTCGACGGTGAGCGTGAAGGACTGGACCGCGTCGGCCTCCACCCCGCCGTCGCTGGCGGTGAAGGTCAGCGGGTACACCCCGCCGGTCCCCGCTGCGGGGGTGCCGTGGAGCGCCCCGCCGGAGAAGGTGACCCCGGAGGGCAGAGCGCCGCTCTCGCTCACCGCCGGAGCCGGGAACCCGGTCGCGGTCACGGGGAACGAGCCGCTGGCGGCGGTGGTGAAGGTGACGTTGCCGGCGCTGCTGAAGGCCAGCACCTGGTCGACGTGCAGGGTGAACGCCTGGGTGGCGTCGGGCTGGGTGCTGTTGTGGGCGGTGATGGTGAGCGGGTAGTCACCGGCCGTGCCCGGATCGGGCGTGCCCGAGAGGGTCGCTCCGCTGAAGGTGACCCCGGACGGCAGTGCCCCGCTCTCGCTCAGGCTCGGGGCGGGGAAGCCGCCCGCGGTGACGGTGAAGGTGCCCGGCGCGCCGACCAGGAAGCTGGTGGACGCGACCGAGGTGATCGCCGGGGCCTCGTCCACGGTGAGGGTGAAGTGCTGCACGGCGTCGCTGCCGATCCCGTTGTGGGCGGTGACGTCGACGCTGGTCGAGCCGCCGGGGGCCTGGGGAATCCCGGACAGCAGCCCGGTGGAGGCGTCGAAGGTGACCCCGGGCGGGAGGGTGCCGGTCATCTTCAGGGTCGGCGACGGCGTGCCCGACGCCGACACCGAGAAGCTCCCGTTCGCGCCTACGGTGAAGGTGGCGTGGTCAGCCGACGTGAATGCCGGCCCCTCGTCGACGGTGAGGGTGAAGGCCTGGGTGGCGTCGATGCCGATGCCGTTGGTGGCGGTGAGGGCGAGGTGCCAGGTGCCGCCCGTGCCCGCGTCCGGCGTGCCGGAGAGCACTCCGCCGCTGAGGCTCACCCCTCCCGGCAGCGCGCCGGTCGACGAGAAAGCGGGCGCCGGGAAGCCGCCGCCGGTGAGCGTGAACGAGCCGGGGCTGCCCACCGTGAAGGTGGCCTGGGCTGCGCTGCTGAACGACGGCGCCTCGTCCACCGTCAGGGTGAAGCTCTGGACGGCGTCGGTGCCGGCGCCGTTCGAGGCGGTGAGGGTGATGGCATGGGCGCCACCGGTGCCCGCGGCGGGTGTGCCGGTGAGTGCGCCGCCGGAGAGCGAGACCCCGGAGGGCACGTCCCCGCCGGCGACCAGGCTCGGCGCCGGGTAGCCGGTGACGGTGACCGGGAAGGAGCCCGGCGTGCCCACCGTGAAGGTGGCGGCGCCGGCCGACGTGATCGCCGGCGCCTGGTTCACGGTCAGGGTGAAGCCCTGGGTGGCGTCGCTGCCGATGCCGTTGGCGGCGGTGAGGGTGACCTGATAGACGCCGCCGCTGGCCGCCCCGGGGGTGCCGGTGAAGGAGTGGGTGCCGGTGTCGAAGGTGACCCCGGCGGGCAGCGCGCCGCTCTCCGAGAAGGCCGGCGCAGGGAAGCCGGTGGCGGTCGCCGGGAAGGTGCCCGGGGTGCCCGCCGTGAACGTGGCGGAGCCGGCGCTGGTGAACTGCGGCGGCAGCCCGACGGTGAGGATGAAGCTCTGGCTGGCGTCGGTCGCGACCCCGTTGGCCGCCGTGAAGGTGAGCGGGTAGGTGCCGTGGGTGCCGGCGGCGGGGGTGCCGGCGAGCACCCCGGTGGCGGCGGTGAAGCTGACCCCGGTGGGAAGGCTGCCGGTCATGCCAAGAACCGGCGAGGGGATGCCGGTGGCGGTCTCCGTGAACGAGCCGGCGACGCCCTCGGTGAGGGTGGTGGCGGCGGCGCTGGTGATCGCCGGCGCCTGGGTCAGCGGCTGCACCGTGAGCGTGAAGCCCTGGGTGTCGTTGCTGCCGTACCCGTTGGCGGCGGTGATGGTGATCGGATAGTCGCCCTGGGTCCCCGACGCGGGCGTGCCCGAGAGCACGCCACCGGCGGAGAGCGTGACCCCGGAGGGCAGGCTGCCGGTCTCGGTGTAGACGATCGTCGCCGACCCGGTGCCGGTCACCGTGAAGGTGCCGAACGTGGTGGCGGTGAAGGTGGCGGTGCTGGCGCTCGTGATGTGCGGCGCGGTCCCCACGCCGATGGCGGCGGTGACGGTCTGGTGGTCCACGGTGAGGGCGGTGCTGCCCGATCCGGCGACCGCCCCGGCGGTGAACACCGTGACCGCGACCCCGCTCGACGTGGGCTGGCTGGACGGCGACACCCCGCCGAGCGTCCCGGCGAAGCTCATGGTGGTGCCGTCGGGCACGTGGCCGGCGGCCGAGGTGTCGACCCCGTTCGAGTCGTGGGTGAGGCTGCCGGTGACCGTCGAGGTCTGGGCCGGCACGACCTTCGCGGGCACCGCGGCGGCGGTGAGCTGGAGCCACGGAGTGAAGCCGAGGGTGCCTCCGCCCGTCCCCGAGGTGCCGGTGCCGCCGCTGGCCACCGAGTCGCAGCCGGCGTTGCCGGGGCCGGCGTTGCAGCCCCACCAGTTGTCGGTGGCGGCGGCGGTCGCCGCGGTGCCGGTGTTGTTGTCGTACTCGACGCCGGTGGCCCCGCCGCCCGCCGCGGTGTTGCCCACGATCCGGTTGAAGGCGATGGTCGCCGCGCCCTGGGCCCAGACGGCCCCGCCGCCGGCCGGTGCGCCGCCGGTGGCGGTGACGCTGTTGCCGGTGAGCGTGTCGTTGCGGATGCTCACCGTCGAGCCCGCGACCGCGTGGACGTAGATGCCGCCGCCGCCGATCAGGTTGGAGGGGTCGGCGCTCCTCGCGGTGTTGCCGGTGATCGTCGAGCCGGTGATCGACAGGCTGCCGGATGCCGCGGTCGGGGTGGTGAAGCTGACCCCGCCGCCCGCGCTGGTGCCGGAGTCGTTGTTGCTGATCGTGCAGCCGCTGATCGTGAGGTTGCCACCCGCCCAGGAGATGCCACCGCCGGGTGAGGCGGTGCCGGTCGAGGTGACCGTGTTGCCGGTCACCGCGCAGCTGCTCAGGGTCAGGGAGTCGGCCGGGCTGGCGTTGCCGCCGATGATCCCGGCGCCGCCGAAGCCGTCGCCGGTGTCGTGGCCGCCGGTGATGGTCACGCCCGAGATCGCGACGGTGACGTTGCCCACCTGACCGGGGTCGAGGTTGAGGACCCGGTTGACGCCGTCGGTCTGCTGGATGGTCGTGGTGCCGGCGCCGGCGCCGTTGATGGTGACGTTGCTGCCCGAGGCGCCGACCTGGAGCTCGCCCCGGGTCAGCCCGAAGGTGCCACCCGGGACGGTGATGGTGGAGGCCGCGACGGTGTTGGTCGCCGCCAGGATGGCCTCGCGCAGGCTGATCCTGCCGTCCGGGCCCGGGCTGGCGATCAGCGCGGCGATGCTGGTGGTGGTTCCGTCGACCACGTCGTTGGTGGTGGTGACGGTGACGGCGTTGACGGGGATCGGGATCGCGGCGACCGGGGTCGCCCGCAGGCCGCCGGAGAGGGTGGCGAGGAGGACGGCCGCGCCGAGGGCGGTGGCCACGGTGCGGAGGAGACGGGTGCGGGGGGTGTGCCGCGCTGCGCCCGATCGCATCAGGGGCGCGCCGGGAAGACGCCCTGGAGGGCGATGATGAAGTTGAGCACCAGGTACGGGGGCATGTTGTTGTGCGGCTGGCCGCCACCGGCAGGTGCCAGCGCCTGCGCGTTCATGGACGGGCCCGATCCCGCGGTCGCCGAGTAGAGGGGAATCGGCGTCCTCCCGGTGTGGGCCTCAGCCGGGACCGCGTTGGACGGGCTGTTGGCGCCGCCGGCTGCACCCTTCGCGTTGAGCGCGTGGCTGTGCGCCGGCATCTGCGAGGAGAGCAGGGTCACGTGCTCCTCCCCCCCGGCCTGGCCGAGCGCGTGGTCCGAGAGCCCGGGCCCCTGACCAGGGTGCATCGGCGCCGAGCCCTGCAGGTTGGGAAGTCCGAAGGTGGTCCTGCCGTCGCCGCCGTAGGTGGTGCCCAGCAGCGAGAAGAGTGCGGTGTTCTGCGAGATCGGCATCAACTGCCCGTTGCACAACGCCCACCCGGTGGGTGCGAAGGTGAAGGGGACGATGCGGATCTCCGCAACGAACGGCTCAGACAACGCGGTCTCCTTGCTGCGGGCTCATTCGGGTCAGTTCCGCGACGGGAAGATGCCCTGGAGGGCGATGACGAAGTTCAGGACCAGGAACGGCGGCATGTTCTGGTGCGCCTGGCCGCCGCCGGTGGTGCCGACCGCGCCCGGGGCCATGGCAACATTGGGGGCGCCACTCGCATACGCGGCCTGGGTGCCGACCGCGGGCAGGTTGCCGCCGGGAAGCGGCCGGTCGGCGCTGTTGGAGCTGGCGCTCACCGTGTGGGTGTGCGCGGGCAGCTCGGAGGTGACGAGGGTGTGCGACTCCTCACCCGCGGTCTCGCCGAGGGCGTGCGCGGAGCTGACGTGAATGGGAACACGCGCCTGCAGGTTGGGCAGCGCGAAGGTGGTGATCCCGTTGCCGCCGTATGTGGTGCCGAGCAGCGAGAACAGTGCCTGGTTCTGGTTGATCGGCATGATCTGGCCGTTGCAGAGGGCCCAGCCCTTGGGGGGGTAGCCGAAGCTCACCATCTTGATCTCGGCCAGGAATGGCTCACCCATGTCCGGTCTCCTCGGGGGTTGCGCAGGTGGTCACCGTCAGTTCTGCGGCGGGAAGATGCCGAACAGCGAGATGATGAAACTGACGCACACGTACGGCATCAGGTTGTCGTGGGGCTGGGTGCCGCCGGTGGACTGGATCGCCTGGGTCGGCGCCTGCTGCATCGTCGCGTCGGGCGCCGAGGCGCTGTACTGTGCGACGGTTCCGCCCGCCCAGACGGCACCCGACGGATTGGTGGTCGAGGCCGCACCGGAGCCGGCCTGGAGCGCGTGGGTGTGCGCCGGGATCTGGGTGAGCGTGAGGGTGACGTTCTCCGCACCCGCGCTCTGACCGAGAACCCGACTGCTCGTCCCCGACCCCTGGCCGCTGTGCACGGGGATGCGGCCGCGCAGGTCGGGCAGCCCGAAGGTCGTCTGACCGTCGCCGCCGTAGGTGGTGCCGATCAGTGTGAAGAGGGCGTCGTTCTCGGCGATCGCGAGCAGCTGCCCCTCACAGAACGCCCATCCCTGGGGGGCGAAGGTGCCACCGAACAGCCTGATCTCACCGATGTAGGGATTGGACACGGGCTCACACCTCCATGAGGGTCGCCGGTGCCGCGCTCGGCGCGTCCGGTCGAGGTCTGGCACAATCCGTCGCCATGCTCGACGACTGCACGCGCGACACCTTCGAGCCCCACGTGGGCACATCCTTCCGGGTGACGCCGGCACCCTCGGCGCCGGTCGAGCTCGAGCTCGTCCGGGTGAGCGACGTGGGTGGGGGCGACGGCGGGCGCAGCTTCGCGCTGCTGTTCCGCGGACCCCTCGGGGCCGCGCTGGGGCAGGGCGTGGTCGAGCTCGAGCACGAGCAGCTCGGCGCCGTCGCGCTCTTCATCGTCCCGGTCGCGGCCGATGCCGCGGGGATGCAGTACGAGGCGGTGTTCAACCGGCTGCCTCTGCGGCCGTGACCGCCGTCCAGGCCATCTCCCGGTACACGCCGTCGCCGCCCATGGAGCGGAAGCCCAGCCGCAGGTAGAGGGCGACCGCCGGGCTGGTCCGGGCCACGTGCAGGCGCAGCCACCGCGCGCTGGTGGCCGCCTCCTCCTGGAGCCTCCGAACCAGCGTGGAGCCCACCCCGCCGCCCTGGTGCTCGGGCAGCAGCGCGATGTCGAGGAGGTGGATGGCGTCGCGCTCGCGGGCGACCCACAGCTGGCCCGCGTCCTCGCCGTCGACGGTGATCACGCTGTGCTGGGCGTCGGGGTGCGCGGCACGGTACTGCCGGTCCTGGGCGGTGAACTGCAGGCGCAGCAGCGCGTCGAGCTGTGCGGTGGGCAGCCCGGTCAGGCACAGCTCCGCCGCGCGGGTGCTCGCGAAGACCCGGTACAGGTGGTCGGCATCGGCGGCTCCGACCGGCCGGAGGATCACGGCCACAGTCGGTTGACCACCGCTTCGTAGCTGGTCGTCGACCCGGCGGCGCCGACCGCCACCAGGAACAGCGGGAAGCTGCCGAGGCGGGCGCTGTCGAGGGTGTAGGTGCCCTGCGGGAACCCGTGCTTCGGGGTCCCGGTGAAGAGCAGCGAGAACCCCTCCTTGCCCGGCGCCGGCGCCGGCGATCCCGGCGGCGTGACCAGGTCGGCGACGCTGGCCAGGCGCAGCGTGGCGGTCTGCATGGCCCCGACGTGGACGTGGAAGTCGGTGCCCACCGCCGCCGCGAACGCCTGCTGGGACAGCTCGTCGACCCCGGTCGCGGGAGGTGTCGCGCCGCCGCCGACGGCGCGCGCCGGCGCCGGGGAGATGGCGAGCGAGGTCGCACCCGTCAGCAGGGTCGCGGCCGCGCCCTTGAGGATGTCGCGTCGGCTGAAGTTCACGGGGGCTCCTCGCAGGCGTGCGACCGGCCAATCCAAACCGCCGCAGTCTGAGCGAGCGCCCCGCCCGGCAACGGCCGGGTCAGCGAAACCGTCCCGGTCCGTGACAGCGCCATCGCATCACGGAGTCATGCCTTGACAGCCGCGACCGGACCGTGACCGGCGGGGCCTCAGGCCACCTCGACCCAGACCCCGTCGACGCTCAGCCGGAGGCCGGCGTGGCGCAGCGCCGCCGCCGGGTGCAGCCCCACCGCGGCGCCGGTCTCCTCGATGAAGCGGGTGGCCTCGACCCGGTGGTCGGCGACCAGGTCGTCGAGGGGCATGTCCGCGACCCTGCGGCGGAACTCGGCGAGGGCCGCCCGCACCGCGGACACGAGCGCGGCCACGGCGTCGCGGGGGACGAGGACGGCGGTCCGCGGCCGCTCGTGGCTGACCACCTCGGCGTCGGCCCGGCCCCGGGTGGCGCGGAGCACGCCGAGACGGAGCCAGCGCACCGCGTGCTCGTACTCCACCGGCGCGAGGATGACGGTGCAGTCGCCCTGCCGGGGATGGTGCACCGCCTCCTCCAGTGGGGGGATGTCCTCGATCACGACCACCAGGGCGCGGCCGGGATCGGGGAGCGGGAGATCGGTCATGCGGGCATGCTAGCCGCGATCGGGTGCCTGCACACAGCCGGGGAGGCCCGCCGCGGGACCCTGCTGTGTTTGACGCGCTCGACACAGTCGATGCTCGTGCTGTCGAGAGGACGACCGTCGACGCGCCTGTCGAGGGTCCCCCGTTAAGCAGTCCTTCACCAGTTCTTGCGCAGTGCTTGCCCGCAGTCCGTCATTCTCAGTGCGGTCCGCAAGACCTGCACGGAGGCCACGTTTCGGCACTGGCGCCTGTGACACGCGCCGCAACGCGAACAGGAGAAACACCGTGTCTCGTCTCTTTCGCGCCCTCGGGGTGGCCGGCGCCATCGGGGCCGTCGCCATCCCGCTCGGTGCCATGGGTCCGGCGGCTGCCAGGCATCAGTCCGCCGCCCAGCACGTGCTGCTCCTCTCCGTCGACGGCATGCACCAGACCGACCTCGCCTTCTACATCAGGGCGCATCCCACGTCGAATCTCGCCAGGCTGGTGAGGCAGGGCGCCGAGTACACCCGCGCGGAGACCCCGGTGCCCTCGGACTCGTTCCCCGGCCTCACCGCGCAGGTGACCGGCGGAAATCCCTCGTCGACCGGAATCTGGTACGACGACAGCTGGAACAACGTCCTGCTGCCCGCGGGCACCACCGACTGCGCGCACGCCATGCCCGGGGTCGAGGTCACCTACTTCGAGCAGCTCGACAAGAACCCGCACGCGCTCGACGCGGGCCAGGGGCTGCCCGGACTGCCCGGCAGCATCCTCAACATGACCGGCAACCCGCGCACGGTGATCGACACCAGCCAGCTGCCGGTCGATCCGATCACCTGCCTGCCGGTGTTCCCCCACCAGTACCTGAGGGTGAACACCATCTTCGAGGTGGTGCACAACGCCGGGATGCGCACCGCGTGGTCCGACAAGCACGCCGCATACGATCTCATCAACGGTCCCTCGGGCACCGGCGTGCAGGACCTCTTCACCCCCGAGATCAACAGCGACGCCCCCACCCCCGGCTCGCCCGGCGACTGGACGTCCGACAACCTGCTCACCCAGCAGTACGACAGCTACAAGGTCCAGGCGGTGATCAACGAGATCAACGGCCTCGATCACAGCGGCACCACCGTGACGGGCACCCCAGCCCTGTTCGGCATGAACTTCCAGACGGTCTCGACCGCGCAGAAGCTGCCGATGTCGCAGGGGCAGCCCGGCGGCTACCTCGCCGACGGCGTCACCCCCGGCCCGGTGCTGATGCGCGCGCTCGACTACATCGACGCCAAGCTCGGAGCGATGACCTCCGCGCTGCAGAAGCAGCACCTCGACAGGAGCACCACCATCGTGCTCTCGGCCAAGCACGGCCAGTCACCACAGGAGCCCTCGGCGCTCACCCGCATCCCCGACGCCCCGATCCTGGCCGCTCTGAACCTGGCCTGGAAGCAGGCCGGGCACGCCAGCGACCTGGTGGTGATGAGCGTCAACGACGACGCCATGGTGCTCTGGTTCAGCGACCACTCCAACACCGCGGCGATGTTCGCGAAGAACTTCCTCCTCAACCACAGCGGCACCGGCAACGACATCAACGGGAACCCCAAGCCGTACACCGCCTCCGGGCTCGCGAACGCCTTCGCCGGCGAGGAGGCCGCCGCCTACTTCAACGTCAACCGCGGCGACTCCCGCCTGCCCGACCTCTACGGCATCGTCCAGCACGGCACCGTCTACACCGGCAAGAAGGCGAAGATCGCCGAGCACGGCGGCGCCGACCCGCAGGATCGCAACGTCCTCCTGATCGTCTCCGGCGGCCCGGTCAGGCACGCCGTGGTCACCACCGCGGTGGAGACCACCCAGATCGCCCCCACCATCCTCCAGCTGCTCGGCCTGCCGGCGAACGCCCTCCAGGCGGTCCAGATCGAGCGCACCCGCGCCCTTCCCACGCACTGACCTCCTGTCCACCCCTCCCCGCCCGGCACCGCGCCGGGCGGGGAGGGTCCGTCCCGGCCCCGGTCAGCCCGCGGAGCCGAGGTGGCGGTCGAAGAAGGCGACGATCCGCCGGCGCGCGTCCGCGGCGGACGGCTCGTGGGGGCCGCCGCCCATCAGCGTCCCGGCGACGCGGAAGAGCACGCCGTCGTGGTCGTTGAGAAACGAGTGGCCCGCGTCGGCGTACTCGACGACGTCGTGATCGACGCCGAGCCTGGTGAGCGCACCCTCGAGCCGAGCGGCCGCGCCGCGCAGCGTCCGGTCCCTCCGGCCGAAGCTCCCGACGATCGGGCAGGCCCCGGCGAGGATGCTCTCGGCGCTCCTCGGCACCATGCCGTAGTTCACGCTCGACGCCTGGAACCCGTGGCCCGGGGCCAGGAGGAGCGCGAAGCCCCCGCCCAGGCAGAAGCCGATGACCCCGATCCG
>DASXNK010000196.1 GCA_036495095.1 Candidatus Dormiibacterota bacterium
AGCCGCGCAGTGAGGTGCTCCTCCTCGACCGGGCGATCAGGGACGGCAGCGTGGCCTGCTCCGAGTACGTCCGCGAGGACAGCTCGATCCCCGAGCACCTCATCGAGCACTTCGGCCTGTCGTCGCTGGCGGCGGCCCCCATGGTCAGCGGCGGCTCCGTCCTCGGCATCCTCTGCGTCGACCGGTGGGGGCACCGCTTCACCCTCAGCAGGGACCAGCGCGCCCACGTCGACGCCTTCACCCGGGAGGCGGCGCTCGGCCTGCGGCTCGCCCAGCTGGTGTCGGACGGCACCTCTGCGGCGGTGCAGGCCGAGCGTCTGCGGGTGGCGCGGCGCCTCCACGACACCACGGCGCAGCTCCTCTATGCCATCGGCAACGAGTGCGCCCAGGCCAGGACGGAGGCGACGGCCGACGCGGCCATCACCCGGATCGAGCAGCTGGCCGCGTTCGGCAGCGAGGAGATCCGGCACGTCATCGATGCGGCACGGGCCAGCGAGGGGGCCGATCCGACCCCCAACCGCGTCGGCGCCCTCGTCGCCCACCTGCGTGAGCTGTACGCCTGCGAGATCGGGGTCACCGGCGACTGGCAGAAGTTCGGCACCGGCTCGCCGGTGTGGGACCTCCTGCTCGCCGTCGTCCGGGAGGGGATCACCAACGCCGTCAAGCACGGGGCGGCGCGCAACGTGGTGCTCTGGCTGCAGCACTCCGAGGCGCTGATCCGCCTCGAGGTGCGGGACGACGGCTCCCAGCGCGCCAGCGGACGTGCCGGCGGGGGCCGCCGCGGCACCTGCTTCGGGCTCTCCGACCTGAGGCGGCGCCTCGCGCAGTGGGGCGGCTGGCTGAGCCTGAGCCAGAACGACGACGGCGGCCACACCCTCCGGGTGTCGGTGCCGGGACCGCTGTGATGGGCGCCCATCCCCCGCTTCCCGGGGTCATGATCGTCGATGACCACACCGTCGTCCGGGAGGGGATCCGCAGCTACCTCCGGTCGGACGGTCGCTTCGAGGTGGTCGCCGAGGCCGGCACCGTGGCCGAGGCGCGCACCCGTATCCGCGCGCTGCGCGGCACCGTACGCTACCTCATCGTCGACCTCGAGCTCAGCGACGGCTCCGGGATCGAGGTCATCCGTGAGGGACGCCTGCAGGAGCCGCCCCTCGACGGCGTGGTGCTCACCGCCTTCCCCGGCTCCGGGCCGCTGCGGCGCGCGCTGGCGACCGGGGCGCGGGGGTTCGTCCTCAAGGCGGCGGGGTCACGCGGCCTCCTGTCCGCGCTCGCCTGTCTCGAGACCGGGGAGCTCTACCTCGACCCCCGTCTCGGCAACGCCATCGTGGACGCCCTCCTCTCGCGCGAGGACGAGCGGGGGGCGAAGGACTCCCGCCTCCTCGCCCTGCTGGCCGACGGCCTCACCGACAAGGAGATCGCCAGCATCGTGGGGAAGACCCCGACGGCGGTCACCCACGAGATCGCGAACCTCCTCCACCGCATGGGCGTCAGCAGCCGGGCGGCCGCGGTGAACCAGGCCCTCCAGGGGGGCATCCTCGCCTGAGGAGGAGGGGCGGGGCGGCAGCCCGCGCCGGTACGGTCACTCGCCGTACATGACCATGCCGCGGATGTTCCGGCCGCTCCGCATGTCCTCGTAGCCCTGGTTGATGTCGCGCAGCGTGTAGGTGGTGGTCACCAGCTCGTCGAGCTTCACCTGTCCCTGGCGGTAGAGGTTGAGGATCCGCGGGATCTCGACCTGGGCGTTCGAGGAGCCGAAGAGCGCGCCCCTCACCTCCTTCTCGTACATGGTCAGCTCGAAGAGCGACATGTCCGCGGTGGTGTCCTCGGGATGGGCGATCGAGGTGACCACCACCCTGCCCCGCTTCCCCACCAGGCTGAGCGCCTGGCGGACGTACGCCCCCTCGGCGACGTCGGTGGTGATCAGGCAGCTCTGGGCGAGCTGGCCGCGGGTCAGCTCGCTGACGATCGCCCAGGCCTCGTCGTAGGTGGCGGCGGTGTGGGTGGCGCCGAGCTCCTCGGCCTTCTCGCGCTTGAAGGGAACCGGGTCGAGCGCCACGATGTGCTGGGCGCCGGCGCAGCGCGCACCCTGCACCGCGCTGGCGCCGATGCCGCCGATGCCCATCACCACCACCGTGTCGCCGGGACGCACCCCGGCACTGTTCACCGCGGTGCCGAAGCCGGTGGTCACGCCACAGCCGACCAGTGACGCGACGTGGAGGGGGATGTCGTCGTCGATCTTCACCAGCGACGCCGCGGGCACCACGGTGTAGGGGCTGAAGGTGCCGAGCAGGCACATCTGGCCGACCCCCTCGCCGCCGGCGTGGAAGCGGTAGGTGCCGTCGAGCTGGGGCCCGAGGATGATGTTGGCTCCGAGGTCGCAGAGGTTGGTGCGCCCGCTCGCGCACCAGGTGCACCGGCCGCAGGACGGCAGGAACGAGAGCACGACGTGGTCGCCGGGGGCCACCACGCTGACGTTGGGGCCGACCTCCTCGACCACGCCCGCGCCCTCGTGGCCGCCGACCACGGGGAAGGGGATGGGGATGTCGCCGGTGACCAGGTGCTCGTCGGAGTGACACAGCCCGGAGCTGGCGAGCCGGACCAGCACCTCCCCCTCGGAGGGCCGGTCGAGCTCGACCTCCTCGACGCTCCAGGGCTGGTTCAGCCCCCACAGGACCGCGGCTTCCACCTTCATCGATTGCCTCCTCCGACGGTGTCGTAGCTCAGGGTGTGACCCGGGGTCGCGCTGGCGGCCCCGCTGGTTGCTCGTGCATGGGCGGGGGCGAGCAGCCGGATGCAGAGCGGCGGGCAGAGGAGGAGCACGGCGAGCACCGCCGCCGCCACACCCAGTCCCGCCACCAGCCCGAAGCTGCGCAGCAGCGGCGAGCTGCTCACCGCCAGGGCGAGGAAGCCGGCGCACAGGGTGAGGCCGGACACGGCGATCGCCGAGCCGGTCCGTGCCGACGTGGTGGCCGCCGCCTCCGCCGGGGCCAGCCCCGCGGCCAGCGCCTCGCGGAACCGCGCCGACCAGATCACCGAGAACTCGGTGGCGAGCGCGATCACCAGGGCGCCGAGCACCGCGGTGATGGGGTTGACCTGGATGCGCAGCGCCACCACCACCAGCGTCGTCCAGCCGGTGGCGAGCACCATCGGCACCAGCCCGACCACCGTCCGCCGCGCGCTCCGGGTGACGAGCAGGAGCACCGCGCCCACCGCGGCGAGGGCGAGCAGGTCCATGAGCAGCCCGCTGCTCGCCAGGCCGGCCTCGCCGTCGGCGGCGAGCACCGCGTCGCCGGCGAGCCGGGCGTTGGCTCCGGGCGGCGGCGACAGGGTGTCGCGCATCCGCGCCAGCAGCCTCTCCTGCTGGGCGAGGTCCTGCAGCGGGATGCCGATGGCGACCGACGCGTGGCGCCGGTCGGCGGTCACGAGGTTCTGGACGAGGTAGGGGGGGAGGCCGGCCAGGATCTGCCGCTGGGTGGCGGGGTCCGGGACCTTCCCCTGGTTCACGGTGACGAGCAGGTCGGCGATCGAGACCGGCGGCGGCGCGCCCGCGGGCAGCAGGCCGGCGAGCCGCTTCTCCGCCGCCAGCATCCAGGCTGTCACCGCCGGGGCGGTGACGTCCGGGGCGTCGACGAGCACGGCGATCTCCGCCCCGGCCCCGGTGGCGCGCTCCAGGGTGCCCAGGTCGCGCAGCGCGGGGAGGCCGCTGCTCGCGAAGTTCCGGATGTCGGTGGTGGTGCGCTGCAGGGGCGCCAGGGCGAGGCCCGCCGCCCCGGTGATCAGGGCGACCGCCAGCACCGCGGTGGACCGGCGCATGCCGGCGGCGCCGATGCACCCGGTGATCCGCTGGAGCCGCGCGCGGGTGCCGCCGCCCGCGCCGATGCGTCCCCGCACCAGGAGGGGGACGGCGATGAGCAGGAGCGCCAGGAGGCCGCAGGCGACCCCGATCGCCACCACCATCCCGATCGACCTGACCACCGGGATGGGCGACACCACGAGCACCAGGGCGCCGGCGGCCGTGGCGCCCGCGGCCAGGCCCAGCGCGCGGGCCCGCCGGCGGACGGTGGCCATCGTCGCCGCCCCGTCCTCGCGTGCGCCGCCGGCGCCGAGTTGGACCACGTAGTCGGTGATGAGCCCGAGCAGGATCGGCACCGCGGCAATGGCGGCGAGCGTGGTGGGCCGGCGCAGCAGGTCGAGGGCACCGGCGGTGTAGACCACGCCCGCCAGGGCCACCGGCACCGGCAGGAGCGCGAACCGCCCGCGCAGGAGAAGAAGGAGGATGGCGATCATCGCGATCGCGGCCACGGGGAGCACGGCGCGGAGGTCGGTCGCCGACGCGCGTGTCAGCGCCTCCTCCACCACCGGGGCCCCGCTCACCACCACCTGGGCGCCCTGCAGCGGGAACTGCCGGAGCGTGGCGGTGACGGTGTCGCGCAGCTGGCGCACCGTGCCCAGGCCCGCGTTGTCGGCGAGGCGCACCGCCACCAGCGTCGCCCCCGGCCGCGGGAAGAACGACCGGTACAGCGGCTTGACCGACCCGTCGCGCCGGAAGAGGAAGGCGGAGACGAAGCGGGGGTTGTCGAGGCTCGGCACCCCCGTCTCCCTGATCTGGGGGAAGCGGTCGAGCAGCGACACGGTGTCGCGCCGCAGCGTGGCCACCTCCTCCGCGCGGGCCGCGGCCTCGGCGTCGGCCGCCGACCTCCCCGCCTTCTGCGCGGTGGCGCGCGCGGCGTCACCGGCGGTCTTCGCGTCGGCGCGCAGCGCGGTCAGGGCGACGTCGAGCGCGGCCGTGGCCGCGGAGTTCACCAGCGTCCCGGGGCCCTCCACCGCGCGCACGCCGGGAACGTGCTGGAGCCGGCCCTCGAGGCTGGCCAGGATGATGAGGTTCCGCGTGCCGGTGGCCACCTGCCATGGCGCCTGCACGAGCACCACGACCGGGTCGCCGCCGAAGCTGCGAGCGTACTCCGCGGTAGCGTCGCTGGCCTGCGACGCGGGTGCGAGCGTCGCGGTGCGGGCGTCGAGACCGAGACGTGTGGCCCCGAACCCCGCCGCGCCCAGGAGGACGGCGGCCACCGCGAAGCAGACGAGCAGGCGGAGCCGTGTCATGCGATCCCAACAACGTGAATTGCGGCCACAGCGGCGAGGAACGGCCCCCGCACGCTCCATTAACGGGACGGTGCGCCCGCCTGCGGACAGCCCCCGTTCCAGCCGGCCGGTCATTCCGGGGGATCCGTGCGCTCCCCCGAATCGGCGTGACCCCCGGCCGGAAGGAGCGATTGCCCGCCCCGACGAGGGCCACTCAGAATCGGATCGGGCGCCAAGTGCGTTGTGTGGCAGGAACTCGGGGGAGGCCGGAGCATGGCGGTCGGCACTGCAGATGTCGCAGACAGGACCCTGCATCCCCCGGTGACGGAGGAGCTCGGGGCGATCATGCAGCGCGGGCTGCGCCCCGGGAAGAAGGGTCTCGCGGCTCTCGGGGAGATGGTCCTGCTCGGAGGCGCGACCTTCCGATCACTGCGCCGCGGCGTCGCCTGGGACGAGTTCGTGCACCAGGCCGACGTCTTCTTCAAGCGGATGATGCTGCCCGTCTGCCTGATCGGCCTCGGCTGGGGGGTGATGGTCTCGCTCGAGGCGGGGAACATCCTCCAGCTGGCGCAGGCGTCGTGGCGGCTCGGCGACTTCGAGGCCATGAGCCACATCCGCGAGTTCGACTCCTTCGTGATGGGCGACATCGCGATGGGGGTCGCGGGCACCGCCATCGTCGCCGACCTCGGGGCGCGGAAGGTGCGCGACGAGCTCGCGGCGATGAGCACCCTGGGCATCGACGTGGTCCGCGAGATGGTCGCTCCACGGGTGCTGTCGATGATGCTCATGACCAGCGCCATGCTCTTCCCGATGATGGTCACCAGCCTGTTCACCGGCTGGGGCACCGCCGTCTACCTGCGCGGGGCCTCGTCGGGCGGCTACTGGCACGACTTCTTCAACAACACGACGCCGGTCGACCTCCTGATCGGGCTGGTGAAGTGCGCGTGCTTCGGCATGTTCGGCGGCATCATCGCCTGCTACAAGGGGATGAGCGCCGCGGGCGGGGGCCGGGGCGTGGGGCGCGCCGTGAACGAGGCGGTGGTCACCTCGATCATCGTCGCCATGGCCGTCAACTACCTCGCCACGTCGATCCTCATGGCGCTCAACAGCTCCGTCAACGTGCTCAAGTGATGGGAATGCACATGCACCTGATGAGGGCTGCGCACCATGGCTGATGTGCCCATCGGCGCCCCCCGCGGCGGCGCCCTGCTGGGGCCGGCGACCGCCGCCGGCCGCAAGACCGCCGTCGCCCTGGGCGAGCTCGGCGAGATCACCCTCTTCTTCGCCCGCGCCCTCTGGGGCATCCGCCACGTGCACCGGCACTTCGAGGAGTTCATCCGCTTCGCGGCCTACGTGGCGCTGTCGACGCTGCCGGTGGTGGTGGTCATCAACTACTTCATGGGCAGCGAGTGCGGGCTGGAGTCGTGGTACTCGCTGAAGATCATCGGCGTCCAGGACCTGGGGGGAGTCTTCGACGCCTTCTGCGACCTGCGCGAGTGCACCCCCATCTACTTCGGCTTCGCCATCGGCGCCAAGGTGGGCTGCGGCCTCGCCGCCGAGCTGGGCACGATGCGCATCTCGCAGGAGATCGACGCCCTCAAGACCCTGGGCGTCAACACCATCGACTACCTCGTGAGCACCCGCGTCCTCGCCTGCCTGCTGGTGCTCCCGCTCCTCCACGTGGCCGCGCTCGCCTCGAGCTTCGTCGCGTCCTTCGTGGTGCAGATCCTCCAGATCCAGGCCCTGTCGCGGGGCATCTACCTCGACTACTTCTGGCGCTTCATGAACCCCCTCGACCTCGTGTACTCACTGGTCAAGGCGATGAGCTTCGCGCTCTGCACGATCTCGTGCGGGATCTACTACGGGTACAACGTCACCGGCGGGTCCGACGGTGTCGGCCGGGCCGCCGCCAAGACCACGGGCATCTCGATGATCTTCGTGATCATCTTCAACTCCATCTTCACCCAGGTCTTCTGGGGTGTGAACCCGCACACCCCGGTGCCGTAGCGCGGACATGCGTGAAGTGACATCCGAGAGAGTACGCCGATGCAAGTGATCGCCGAGCACCTTCGCAAGCAGTTCGACACCAACGTCGTGCTCGACGACGTCAACCTGAGGATTCCCGAGGGCGAGATCACGATCATCATGGGGCCGTCGGGCACGGGGAAGAGCGTGTTCCTCGCTCACGTCATCGGGCTGCTCATGCCCGACGGCGGCAGCCTCATGGTCGACGGCCGGCCGGTGGCCGACCGCAACATGAAGGAGCTGAACGACATGCGCCGCCGGATGGGCATGCTCTTCCAGGACGGCGCGCTCTTCAGCTCCATCAACCTCTACGACAATGTGGCGCTGCCGCTGCGCAAGCACACCAACCTCAGCGAGGGCCGGATCCGGGAGATCGTCAAGGCGCGTCTCAAGGAGGTGGGGCTGGCCGGGGCGGAGAACCGGATGCCCAGCCAGCTGAGCGGCGGCATGCGCAAGCGCGCGGGGCTGGCCCGGGCCATCGTCCTCGACCCCGAGCTGCTGCTCTTCGACGAGCCGGACTCGGGCCTCGACCCGGTGCGCACCCGGCTGCTCTGCGACCTCATCGAGGACACCTGGAAGGCGAAGGGCGGCACCTACGTCATCGTCTCGCACGACGTCAACGAGGTGGCCAAGACCGGCCACAACATCGCCATCCTCTGGGGCGGGGTGGTCCGGCAGTTCGGGCCGCGCGAGCAGGTCTACGCGTCCGACGACCCGTTTGTTCACCAGTTCATGCACGGGGCCTCCGAGGGCCCGCTCACGATGGACTGAGGGGGGAGATCAGAGCGTGCGTCCGCGTACCATCGGCATCTACACCATCCTCGCCGCCGTGGCCCTCTGCGCGGGGACGATCGGCCTGGCCCGTGTGAACGGCGTGTTCGCCGGCGACTTCCCCTACCACGTGAAGGTGCGCTTCGACGACACCCAGGGCCTGGTGATGGGCAGCCGCGTCTCCATCGCGGGCGTCCCCGCCGGCAAGGTGGAGGCGCTCGAGGTCGACAACCGCAACCATGCCGCGGTGCTCACCCTCGGGGTCACCGAGCGGGTGAGGCCGGTGCTCGACGACACCACCGCCTTCATCCGGCCGCGCGGGCTCGCCGGCGAGAAGTTCGTCGAGCTGCGGCTGGGCACCCAGGGACGGCCCCTCGGCGAGGGCGGATGGCTGCAGGGGAAGGGCAACCCCACCGTCGAGCTGGAGTCGATCGGCGACTCCTTCGACGCCCCGACGCGGGCCGGGCTGAAGAGCTTCCTCGACGAGCTCGGTGTCGGCCTGGTGGGCACCGGCACCACCGCCAACCACGACATCGAGGAGCTGCTCGGCCTCGTCGACAGGGCGCAGGGCCTGGCCACCACCCTGCAGACCCAGAACGACAGCATCGGGTCGGTTGTCGCCAACCTCGACACCGTGATCTCCGCCCTCGACGGCCTGCAGCGGCAGGGGGGCACCCTCGACCAGTTCGCCGGCAACGCCGCCGCGGTGAGCACGGCGGTGGCCGACCGGGATCAGCAGCTGCGCAGCCTCCTCCAGCGGCTGGGAGCGGTGCTCGACGACTTCGGCACCGCGGTGGGCGGGCACCAGGGCCAGTTCCGCGACGCGCTGCAGCGCCTCCCCGGACTGTCGGTCAAGCTGCGGGGCCTCCTCTCCGCGCTCGACCCGACCCTGGCGGCATTCCAGGGCGACATGCCCACCATCCAGCAGCTCCTCCGGCAGGTGGCCGACGGCACCTTCGGACCGTTCCCCGAGGGCAACCGCCTGGCGCTGACCGTCACCGGCTCGCCGGAGGCGATCAGCCCGGCCGCCCCCCAGGGTGCGGCGCTGTCGCAGAGCCAGATCATGCAGTTCCTGACCGGGGGGCGCTGACGATGCGGTTCGACATCAGGCACCTCGCCCAGTTCGTCGTCTTCGCCCTGGGCCTCACCGCGCTCGCCCTCTACATGGCCATGCAGATGAACCACACCGGCTCGCTGTTCGCGTCGCGCTACCAGGTCAGGGCGGAGTTCCGCAACTCCGACATGCTGCTCAACGACCAGGACGTCCGGATCCACGGGGTCCAGGTGGGCAAGGTGACGGGCGTCGACGCCACCCACGACGGCCACGTCATCGTCTCGATGCTCATCGACTCGAAGCAGGCGCCGCTGCACGCCGACGCCTCCGCCCGGGTGCGTCCGTACACGCTGATCGGCGACAAGTACGTCGACGTCGATCCCGGCACCGAGTCGGCGCGGCCGATCCCGGCGGGAGGCATGATCCCCGCCGCCCGGACCAGCGTCCCCATCGAGATCTCGCAGCTCCTCGACATCATCGACGCCGACACCCGCACGAAGATCGACTACCTCCTCCAGGGTGGCGGTGCCGCGCTGCGCGGCCGCGGCTCGACCGTCAACGACCTGCTGGCCAGGCTGCCGCAGCTGGAGAAGACGCTGGCGAGCACGCTGCTCGTCCTCGACTCCCGCTCGCGGTCGATCGACCACCTCCTGGCCACCTCGGACAGCCTGCTGACCAGCCTGGCGCAGAACCACACCCGCCTCGACGCCGCGGTGAACTCGTCCGCACGGCTGGCCGGTGCGCTCGCCGACGACCGCGACGTCATCACCCAGACGGTCGTGCAGGCGGACCGGAGCCTCAACCTCCTCGCCACCGCCATCGCCGGCGAGGGCAGCGACGCGCGGCAGCTGGTCGCGGACGCCCCGGCGCTGCTGGACGAGCTGCAGCGGTTCCTGCACCTTGCCGACGCGGACGTCAACGGAGTCGCGCCCGAGACCGCGCAGATCCGGGGCCTCATCCCGCAGCTGCGCAGCAGCTTCAGCGCGCAGGATGCGAACGGGTACTACCTCCGCGTCTACGACCGGTACGACTGCAGCTCGGTGGTGAGCACGGGTGGCCCGGGTGCCCCTCCCTGCAGCCTCCCCAAGCCGGCGCACTGAGGAGGAGGGAACCGATGGCACCGCACGAGCGCCACTCCAGCCAGACCCACTTCGACGACAGGGCACATCTGACCGTCGCGGGGAAGACCGCCGCCACCGCCTGCTTCGTGGTCGCGTGCTTCGCCGGCATCCTCGCCACCACCCACCTCATCGGCACCCAGCTTCCCCTGGTGCCGGAGTACACGGTCTCCGCGATCCTTGCCGACGCCCAGGACGTCATCCCGGACAGCCAGGTGACCATGAGCGGGGCGACGGCCGGCCGCGTCGACGAGGTGACGCTCACCCCCCAGGGCGCCCGGATCACCATGCGCCTGTTCGACCGGTGGCAGCACATCCACCGCGACGCCACCGCCTCGATCCGGATCAAGAGCCTGCTCGGTGAGCGCTTCGTCAACATCGACCCGGGATCCGTCTTGGAGCCGGAGCTGCCGTCGGGATCGACGCTGGCGAGCAGGGGCACGCTGAGTGTCGAGCTCACCGACGTCCTCAACATGATGGATCCCCACACCCGGAGCGACCTCGGCGTCCTCATCTCCTCCATGGCCACGGGCACGGCGGGGCGAGGCGCGGACATCAACACCGCCATCCGCGACCTGCGCACCCTGGTGACCGACATGGAGCCGGCCACCGGTGCGGTGGCGAAGCGGGCCGCCGACGTCCAGCACCTGGTCGGCGCCGCCGACGGCGTGACCCGTGACCTGGCGGCGCAGCAGGGCGACCTGGCCCGGCTCGTGGACCGGGCCAACAGCGCGGTCCGGTCGCTGAACGACGATCGGGCGCCGCTGCTCACCGTGATCGACCAGGGAGACCGTCTGAGCACCGCGTTCTCCGACATCCTCAACCCCCCGACGCAGGCGGGGATTCGCGACACGCTCAACGCCGCGCCCCCGGCACTGGACCGGGTGACGGGGCTGGGGTCGACCCTGGGCCCGACCGCGGCCCAGGTGCGCCCGGCGGCCCCCAGCCTGACCCAGCTGATCCCCGAGGTGCGCTCGACCTGGGGCTTCACCGACGCCAACGGGCACTGGCTCCGCGTCTTCGCCCTCGGCGGCGGCCCCAACAACCTCACCACCACGTCGAACGGCGATCGCCGGCCCGCGCCGAACACCCCGGTCGGGGGGGAGGGTGACCAGGCCCCCGGCTTCTTCGGCCTCCCCGGGCTGCCCGGCGCTCCCGCATCGGGACCGGCGGGGGCGTCGGCGCGTCCCGGCGCCGTCCCCGACCCGGCTCTCTGGACCCTTCTCTTCGGGGAGATGTGACCGATGCGACGGACCCTCCACTGGCTGACCTTCACCTCCTCCGGACAGGTGGCCGGAACCCTGGCCGCCTTCGCGCTGATCCTCTTCGTCATCGCCGTCGCCGTGGAGGGCTTCGCGAAGTTCGTCGATCAGCGCGGCTACCACGTCCACGTCACCCTCGCGGACGTCAACACCCTCTACGACCACCAGACGGTGAAGCTGAACGGCGTGACCGTGGGGCAGGTCGACGACCTCAGCCCCAACTACGCGGCCCGCGCGGTGGACGTCAATCTCGGGATCACCCCGGACCACGCGCCGCTCCACCGCGGGGCGCGGTTCAGCGTCCACTCCTCGGGGCTGTTCGCCGAGCAGTACGTGAAGATCGTCGACGGGCCCGCCGGCGCCCCGGCGCTTCCCGACGGCGCGGCGATCCCGGTCAGCGAGACCATACCTGCGGTCGGCATCGACACCGTGGTCGACACCCTCGACGCCACCACGCGGGCGGAGATCCGCACCCTGGTCACCCAGGCGAGGACCGGACTCGACGGGCAGTCGGCGGCCGACCTCAACGCCAGCCTCGGCGCCCTCCACCAGGCGGTCGAGGCGCTCGATCCCGCGGTCACCGCCTTCTCGCAGCGCACCGGCGCGATCGACTCGATGATCAGCGACTACGACGCCCTGGGCACCAAGGTCGCCAGCGACCGGGCCGCGCTCACCCGGACGCTCCCGCAGCTGGAGCAGGCCTTCGCGACCCTGGACACCCACCGGGACGAGGTCAGCCAGGCGCTGCAGACCGCGGCGTCGACGATGGTCACGGCGAGCACCGTGGTGACCCAGCGGGTGCCCGAGCTGCGCAGCACCTTCGTCGAGCTGCCGGGGATGCTCCGCGTCGTCGACTCGATGCTCGGGGAGCTCAACCCGCTGCTCGCCCGCATCGAACCGGCGGCTCCGCAGATCCGGCAGCTGCTGGTCGAGCTGCAGCGCAGCTTCGGCGACAGCGACCAGTTCGGCAGCTACCTGCGCGTGCTGCCGCAGTTCGGCGCCGGGTCGATCGAGGAGGGCGTGCCCGGGCAGCGCTTCCCCGATCCCGGCTTCCCGCCGTCGACGAGCCCTCCGTCCGCGCCGCCCGGCGCGTCCCACTCGGCGGCCCCGGCGCCGGGCGCGCGCGATCGCAACGCCGACGCCTGGAAGGAGCTGTTCAAGTGAGCACCACACCCACCGGGACCGGGCCCAGGATCAAGACCACGCTGTACCCCGTCCTCCTCACCCGGGTGCATCCCCTCATCGCCGGGACGGTCGGCCTGGTGGTCATCTCCTTCATCGTCTATCTCGTCTTCGCCGTCACCGCGGTCCAGGGCAATCCCTTCGTCCACAAGTACACGGTGCACGGGCGGTTCTCGAACGTCGTCGGGCTGAGCAAGAACGACTTCGTCACCGTCAAGGGGGTGCGCGTCGGCCGCGTCAGCGACATCGAGCAGGCGGGGCCGCTGGCGGACGTCAGCCTCGCCTTCGACCACATCCGCCTCCACGATGACGCGAGCGCGATCGTCCGCCCGCGCAACCTGGTCGGCGAGACCTGGCTGGAGGTGAACCCGGGCTCGACCTCCCGGCCCGAGCTGCCCGACGGCGCGGTGCTCCGGGTCCAGCAGACGGTGAGCCCCGTGCAGCTCGACGAGGTTCTGAAAACCCTGAACCCGGAGGTGCGCACCGCGCTCGCCGGCTTCCTCCGGGAGACCGGCACCGGGCTCCGCGGACGGGGCGAGGACCTCAGCATGCTGGTGCGCCAGAGCGAGTCGACGCTGCCGTCGACGGCGGACACATTCGCGGCCTTCAACGCGCCCCAGCTCGACGACCTGATCGCCACCCTCAACACCGACGCGGCCACCCTCGCGGCGCGCTCCGGCCAGCTGACCAGCCTGGTCGTGAACGGCAACAGCCTCCTCGGCGCGCTCGCCGGTGACACCCGGAACATCCAGTCCGCCATCGAGCACGCGGACGTCGCCCTGGGCCGGAGCCACGCGGTGCTCCAGGACCGCACCCAGGGGCTCGGCAACACCATCGCCGGGCTGGACTCGGCGGCCAGCAGCATCGGCACGCTGGTCGACCACTCGCGGCCGATCGCGGACGCGGTCACCCCCCAGCTGCCGGCGCTGATGGCCTTCATCGGCGAGCTCCAGTCGGCCACGGGGACGTCCGACCTCAACGGCTACTTCATGCGGCTGATCGTCTCCGTCGGAGCCGGCAGCCTCGCCGACCCCGGCTACCAGGGCGTGCCCGGCATCCCCGGTCCTCGGGTGCAGCGAGCACCGGCCGGCGGGGCGAGCGCGCCGTCACCGCGGCCGCAGCCGGCCCCGTCCGGCCCCGAGCTGGCCCCGAGCATGTCGGGGCTGATGGACCTGGTGTACGGAGGCCGATAGCGTGACCCTTCATCCCCGCCTCTACCGATCCCTGTGCATCGGGGCGGGCCTCGGCGTCTTCGTGGTCGCCGTGATCGCCATCACCGAGGTCTTCGTGGCCGCGCTCGGGCTGCACGTCGTGCCCCCGATCAGGGCGCCCTACAAGATCTCCGCGGACTTCCCCGACGCCCTCGGCGTGCGCGTCGGCCAGCAGGTGATGGAGAACGGCGCGGTGGTCGGCCAGGTCTCGGGCGTCGAGGTCCAGGACCGTCACGCCCATGTGGACATGGAGTTCGACAGCGGCAGGGGGCCGATCCACGACACCGCCTCCGCGCAGATCCTCCCCACCAGCCAGGTCGGGCATCCGGTCATCGAGATCGACGACCCCGGCTACGGCAACGACCTGCTCAGCGACCGCACCCTGCCGCTGGCACGCAACCACATCCCCGTCTACGTCGACGACGTGGTCTCGGCGCTGAACGGCGACGACCGCACCGGGCTGCAGACCATCATGCGCGAGCTGGGCACCGCGAGCACGGGCCGCGGGCAGGACATCCGCGCCGTGGCCTCCGACACCCGGGCCTTCCTCGCCGCGCTCACGCCGATCTCGCAGCAGCTCTCCACCGACAGCGCGCACATCGCCGGCATCCTCGACCACAGCCACGCGGTGATGGGGCAGCTCGCCCAGTCGAACATGGACGCCCTGGTCGGCGAGCTCGGCCGTCTCGGCGGGACCGTCGCGGCCCAGGAGCCCCACCTCGGTGGCACCCTGCGCGCGGCCAGCGCCGACCTCGCCACCGTCCGCGACATGCTGCAGGGGAACGAGGACAGCGCTCTGCGGGCGCTCACCGGCCTCCCGCCGGCGATCGCCGCGGTCGAGAGGACGGTCGCGGACTTCACGCCGCTGCTCGAGAGGGCCCTGGTCCCCAACCAGGCGGACATCGTCCAGCTCATCACCGAGCTGCAGCAGAGCTTCGCGCGCACCGGGTCGGACGGGCAGAACTTCCTGAAGGTCGCGGTCGCCGGCAACAACATCCGCAGCTTCCTGGGCGGCACCGGCCACGGGCCGGGGGGCTTCGGGTCCGGCTCCGGCGCGGCGGCGCCGGCACCGCCCGCGAGCCCCGACACCCTGCTGTCCATCCTGTTCGGAGGCTGAGGTGACCCGCCCCGCGACCGCGGCCGGCCCCCCCTCCGTCGAGTCGCTGCGGTGGACGCTGGCGCTGTGGGGCACGGCGACCTACCCGTTCGCGGCACTGGTCATCGCGCTCACCGTCGGCCACGGCAAGCAGCTGCTCCGGGCCCTCGCCTACGTGCTGGCGACACCCGAGCCGGTCTCCGTGTGCATGGGCTACGGGGTCGGCTACCTCATCGTCCAGTACCGCGTCCGCACCCCCAACCCGAGCTTCATGCAGTCACAGGTCTTCGCGGCCTGCGCCTTCGCGGGGATGGTCGTCACGGTTGGCGTCCTCCACCTGCTCGTGCCCGGCGGCACCCCGCTGGCGGTGTCCTTCGGCCTGGTCATCGCGCTCAAGATCGCGGCCGGATCGGTGGCCGCAGCCCTCCTCTATCCCTGGCTCTCCCACCGGCGCTCGCCGTCGCAGCGCTACCGGCCGCTCGCATCGCGGCGTGTCACCGGCGACGCCCCGGCGGACGTCCCCGACCCGCACCACTGAGGATCAGGAATGGCCGCTCCATCGAGCCGTCGACGCAGCATCACCCGCACCCACGAGCGCATCTCCCAGCTGGGCTGGGAGGCGACCTACGAGACGCCGGTGGCGAAGCATCCCACCCGCTATCGCTTCCCGCACCGGGCCAAGGACCCGATGAAGCACATCATGCGCGAGTACCTCCCGATGGAGCTGGAGAAGGACGAGCGCGTCTACGGCGGCCACGACGCGGCGGTGCGCGCCGAGATGCCGGCGAAGGCCGAGCTCCGGTGGCAGGAGATCCTCAAGCCCTTCGTGTCGGTGACCAACTTCGCGGAGATCGGCGCGGGACGGTGCATGTCGATGCTCATCGACGCGGTGCCGAACAACGAGCTCCGCAACGGCTACCACGTGCAGTTCGTCGACGAGGTGCGGCACACCGGCATGCAGATGTCGCTGGCGCGCTGGTACGCGAAGCACTCCCCGGATCCCGCCGGCTGGAACATCGCCAACTCGGCGCTGCCGAGCACCCCGCTGACGTCGGCCGGCCTGAACATGCTCTCGCACTTCATGGTCGGCGACCCCATCCAGTGCGCCTTCACGCTCCAGGTCGTCGCCGAGACCGCGTTCACCAACGTGGCCTTCGTCGCGCTGCCCGACGTGGCGGCGCGCAACGGCGACTTCACGCTGCCCACCACCTACCTGTCGGTGCAGTCGGACGAGGCGCGCCACATCTCGAACGGCTACGCCACCCTGCTCACCGTCCTCCAGGACGACCACAACGCACCGCTGATCGAGCGCGACCTTCAGCAGGCGTGGTGGATCAACCACGCGTTCCTCGACACCTTCAGCGGCGGGATCATGGAGTACTTCTCGCGGTCGCGAACCGACCACGAGTCGTACCTCGACAAGTGGGACCGGTGGGTGCGGGACGACTGGTATCGCGCCTACGTCCTCAAGCTCGGCAAGCTGGGGCTGAACCTGTCGCCCGAGATCTTCGAGAACGCCCGCGAGCGGATCGTCAAGGGCCTCGTCCACAAGAACGTCATGCTGGCGTTCGCCGCCTGGCCGCTGCACTTCTGGCGCTTCGACCCGCTCGACGAGCGCGACTTCGAGTGGCTCGAGAACCGGTACCCGGGCTGGTACGACGACTACGGCGCCTTCTGGGAGATGTACCGGGAGGCGAAAAACCCCCAGGACCGCACCCTGCTGCTGTCGTTCCTCAACCTGTCCCCCCCCTTCTGCTGGACCTGCATGGTGCCCTGCGTGCTCGACGAGGACATGTGCCATCGCGTGGTGGATGAGCGCACCCGCTTCTACTGCTCGAAGTGGTGCTCGTGGCTCGACGAGTCCAACCCCGGCCGCTACACCGGCGACCGCAACTTCTTCGATCGCTACCACGGCTGGGAGCTCTCGGAGGTGGTCCGGGACCTGGGCTTCGTGCGCGCCGACGGGAAGACGCTGGTCGGCCAGCCCCACCTCGAGGACGAGAACCGCTGGACCCTCGACGACATCCGGGCATGTGAGCTCGAGATCAGGAGCCCGAACATCCGCGTGGCTCAGGAGATGGGCCTGCCCAGCGGCGACTGGCACGCCGCCGCGATGGCGGATCGCGCCATCGGGGCCGGTGCGCGCCCCGCGGTGCGGCCGTCCGCCAACGGAACGGCGCACGCCTGACCGGGAGCGGGACATGTCCCCACGCGTCGTGTTCGAGCCGATCGCCGAGGAGATCGAGTGTGAGGAGGACGAGTCGGTCCTCGACGCCGCCTTCCGTCAGGGACTCAACCTCGCGCACGGCTGCCGTGAGGGCCAGTGCTCGGCGTGCAAGTCGTATCTGCTCCAGGGCGAGGTGTCACTGAGGCGGTACTCGAGCTTCGCCCTCTCCGACTCGGAGGAGGCGAACGGCTACACGCTGCTCTGCCGGGCGATGCCCGACGAGGACCTCGTCGTCGAGCTCCTCCACTACGACCCCGACAACTACCGCCTCGAGAACCCGATCCGCGACGTCCGCACCACGGTCGTCGCGGTCGAGCCGCTCACCCACGACATCCGCCGCCTCCTCCTCCGGATCGTCGAGCCGGAGGACTTCGCCTTCGTCCCCGGCCAGTACGTCGACGTCCACGTTCCCGGAACCGAGCTGCGGCGCGCGTTCTCCATGGCCAACGTGCCCGGCGATGGGCACCTCGAGCTCATCGTCAAGAGGTACCCGGGCGGCCGCTTCTCGGGCATGCTCGACGGCGAGCTCGCGACCGGCGACGAGCTGAGCGTCACCGGCCCGTACGGCGCCTTCCACCTGCGTCGCGGCGAGCGGCCGATCCTCCTCGTCGCGGGCGGCTCGGGGATGGCTCCGGTGCTCGCACTGCTCCGGCAGCTCGCCTCCCAGGGCAGCACCCGCACCACCCGCTTCCTCTATGGGGCGCGCACCCGCCCCGACCTGTTCCACCTCGACCTGGTCGAGGAGCTGGGCGCGTCGCTCGTCGACTTCCGCTTCACGCCGGTGCTCTCCCACGCGTCCCCGGAGGACGCGTGGGAGGGCGAGCAGGGGCTTGTGCACGAGGCGGTCGGGCGCTGCCTGGCCTCCGGCGAGCTGGAGGACCCGGAGATCTACATGTGCGGCCCCCCGCCGATGATCGACGCGGTCACCGAGCTCGTCGTCGACGGCCACGGGATCGCCCCGGACCGCATCCACTTCGACAGCTTCACGACCTCGGCCGACGCCGGGGCCGCCACCGGCAGTGCGCTGCCGCAGCGATGAGAGGAGGCACCGACGTGTCCACCCCGGCTCCCCCCGTGAAGTCCCTCGGCGACGGCATCCCGGCACCGGGCGGTGGCGGCGAGGAGGGACGCACCTTCCAGTGGTTCACCCCCCGCAGGCGCCGCGCCAGCCTGTACGAGGACGTCACGATCGACACCCAGCCGTCGATCCACCGCCACATCACGCGGGGCTGGCCGCTGAGCTTCGAGGACGGTCGGGGCATGTGGTGGGAGAGCTCCACCGCGCTCCGCTGCGTCGACTGGTACGACTTCCGCGATCCCGGCGAGACCTGGGAGCGCCCCTACTACCAGCAGGGCGCCGGCTACGAGCGGCAGATCGAGGGGGCCCTCGCCGGCGCCGCCGCCGACCACCTCTTCGAGGACTTCAGCCCGGAGTGGGTCGACTTCCTGCGCGCCCACCTGCAGGTGCCGGCGTTCGTCGAGCATGGCCTCTGGCTGGCCTCGGCGAGCCTGGCCCGCGACTGCCTCTCCGACAGCCTGACTCACTGCCTCGCCCTCCACGCCGCGATGAAGCAGCGCTCCGCCCAGGCGGTGGTGCTCTACGCGATGGACCTGGAGCCGCACCTCGGCGAGTTCCCGATCGAGACCGCCCGCGAGCGCTGGCTGAAGGACGAGGCCTGGCAGCCCTCCCGCCGCTACGTGGAGCGGCTCGCCAACGTCCGGGACTGGGGAGAGCTGATCGTCGCCGCCAACGCCTGCTTCGAGCCCACCGTCGTGACCCTGCTCCGCCGCGAGCTGGGGATCCGGGCGGCCACCGCCCACGGCGACACCGTCACCCCGGTGGTCGCCCGCGCCGCCACCACGGAGTGGCAGTGGACCCGTGCCTGGACCGTCGAGTTCCTGCGCTTCGTCACCGAGGACCGGGAGCACGGGGAGCACAACCGCGAACTGGTCGAGGGCTGGGTCGCCCGGTGGATGCCGGACGCGACCGCGGCGGCGCTCGCCCTGGGCGCGATCGCGGGCGGCCTGTCCAACACGGTGCCCTTCGAATCCTCGCTGCGGAGCCTCCGCCAGACCGTCGCCGAGGTCTTCACCGAGGCCGGGCTTGCCGGCCTGGCGCCGGCGGCCGGATGAGCGACGCAGACGAGCGGTTCGACTTCGTCGGCATCGTGATGTCGAAGAGCGCCGAGGGCGATGCGGTGGTCTCCGCGCTGCGGAAGAAGGAGGGCGTCCAGGTCATCGAGCAGCCGTCCTTCTGGGACGTGCGCGCCCGGGACCGGCTCGTCATCGACTACGACGAGGTGAGCGAGGAGCTGGGCTTCGAGATCGACGGCTACGCGATCCAGCACGAGATGTCCACCCACTACGGGCGGATGATCGCCACCGACGACGCGCTGATGCTGTTCTCCGATCCGACCGAGGTGATGGAGCACCTCATGGGATGAGGGCGGGGGCCTCCACCGGCCTCAGGCACAGACCGCGGCCCATGGGCGCCGCCTCGCTCCTCGGCCCCGCGATGGTGGCGGCGATCGCCTACGTGGACCCGGGGAACATCGCCACCACCGCGGTGGCGGGCTCGACGCGCGGGTTCCAATTGGCCGGCGTCGTCCTCGGCGCCAGCCTGCTGGGCATCCCCGTCCAGGCGCTCGCGGCCAAGGTCGCCCTCGCCACCGGCGGAGACCTCGCCGGCGTCTGCGGCCGTGAGCTCCCCGGCATCGCGCGGGTGCTGCTCTGGGCGGTCGCCGAGGTCATGGTCATGGCCACCGACGTCGCCGAGGTGGTCGGCGCCAGCCTCGGCCTCTCCCTGCTGCTCGGCATCGGCATGCTCCAGGCCGGCGCGCTCACCGCCACGGCGAGCGTCGCGCTGCTGGCGCTGCGACGCCATCGCCCCCGCTGGTTCGAGGCGGCGATGGGGATGACGATCGTCATGCTCGGCGCCCTGTCGGTGCAGCAGCTGCTCCTCGCCGGTCACCCCGCCACCCAGGCGATGCCGGTCGGTGGCGGCGCGGCGGTGCCCGGCCTCGCCTTCCTCGCCGCGGGGATCATCGGCGCCACGGTGATGCCGCACGCCATCTTCCTGCAGAGCGCCCTGATCACCGCCCGGGCGCGCCACCGCCCACCGCACTCGCCCGGGGCCGCGTACCGGCGGGCGTGGGTCGATACCGGGATGGCGCTGGGCGCGGCCGGGCTGGTCAACGTGCTCATGCTGGTGGTCGCCGCCGTCGCCCTCCACGGCAGCGGCGCGCCGGTGGCCGGCCTGCCCGAGTTCTGGCAGCGCCTGCGCGACCTCGCCGGCCCGATGGCGGGACATCTCTTCGCCGTCGCGCTGGTCGTCTCCGGGCTCGCGTCGGCCTCGGTCGGCACGCTCGCCGGTGAGGTCGTCATGGCGGGGCTGCTTCGGCGCCGGGTGCGCCCCATGGCGCGCCGGCTGGTGACCCTCCTGCCGTCGCTCGCAGTGCTCGCCGCCGGCGTTCCGGCGACGCCCGCGCTCCTCGGCAGCCAGGTGGTGCTCAGCCTCACGCTGCCGTGTGCGCTGGTCCCGCTGATCTGGGTGACGCACAGCCGGCGCCTGATGGGCGACCTCGCCAACCGCCGCGTCACCACCGTCGCGGCCGCGGCGGGGAGCGCCGTGGTGGTCTCTGTCGCCGTGTGGGCGGTCCTGGGGGGATGACTCGCCGTGGCGTCACCTCAACCGGCGGGATCGCGGGTGAAAAGGAGGGTGGGTACGCGGCGGCGCCGTCGCTACCATCGTCACCGTGGCTGCCCCGGACAGGATCGAAGCACGTGGGGGACGTCTGTGATGAGGATCGGGATACCTGCATCCAGGCTGCTCGGCTGGATCTGCGTCGGCGTCGGTGTGGTCATGGCCGCGATGCCGTTCGCCGGTCCGCTCGTGGGGGTGCCCTTCGACGGGCTGCCGGCCCTGGCCTGGAGCGTGCACCGGGGCCTGCTGCACGTGCTCCCCGGTGAGCTCACCATCGCCCTGGGTGGGCTGCTGCTGTGGCGTCCGCCGTCGCTGGGACGCCGCTCGTCGGCGGCGGTGGCCGCGGGCCTGGTCGCGGTGGGCATCTGGGACACGGCCGGTCCCTGGATCTACGGCCTGTTCACGCCCCACGCCCGCCAGTCCGGGCTGATGTTCCTCGGCATCCCGCAGTTCGGCGGCTTCTCCTCCGCCCACCAGATGGTGGTGAAGGCGTTCTGCCACTGGCTGCCGGGCACGGTCACCCTCGGCCTGGCGGTGGCCTGGATGGCGTACCTGGTCACGTCGCGGGTCGCGAGGCGTGGCGTCGCCACCTCCTGACGGCTCGGGGATTCACGCCGTCGCGGCGGCATCCCCGGACGACCCGGGGTCGATGCGCCGTGCGTCCCTGCACGCGCTGAGCCTCACCGGCCTCTGCTGGCCGTTCGCGAGCCTGGTGGTCGCTGCGGGCGTGGTCGCCACCGGCCGGTGGGACGGCGGATACGTGATCGCCCTGGCCCGCTTCATGGCGGACGAGGCGGGGGTGGGAAGCTGCTATGTCATGGTCGCGCTCGCCGGTGCGGTCGGCTACGCCCTGGCGCAGCAGCGCCACCCGGTGCTGCGCCAGGGGTTCGTGGAGTCGCAGATCTTCGCGGCCGTCATCTTCGGCGCGGCCACCGGTGCGGCCCTGCTCGCCCGCGCGGCGGTCACCGCCGCCGGGCTCGGGCTCGACTCTCCGCGATCGCTGCTGGTGCTCCTGCCCGTCAAGGTCGCGGCCGCGGCCGCTGCCGCGGCGTACGTCTACCCGCTCTACCTCCGCTACCGGTCCTCCGACCGTCGACCCTGAGCGGGCCGCTCCCGACGGTACCTGAATCTCCAGCAGCGGGCGCGACCGGTGGCCATTCACGGTTGTCATCGTGTCATCAGCGGCGCTTTTCGCCGGCAGCGCCCATCGTCCCCGCACATGAATCGATCGGTTCTTGTCATCGCCCCCGATGCCGTCCCGGGCGAGTGGCGCGTGTAGGATCGATTCCGACGTGATCGAGGAGTGTCGTCCGCGACCGAGCGATGCAGGGGCCACCGTGCGCGGAGACCGGCCGCCATCGCAGTTCACCGGGCTCCCGCCGCGCTGGGTGAAGGTGGTGGACCAGACGCGATGCATCGGATGCCACGCCTGCACCACCGCCTGCAAGTCGGAGAACGCGGTGCCGCTCTCCGTGACCCGAACCTACGTGAAGAGCGTCGACGTGGGGCTCTTCCCACAGGTCCGGCGCAGCTTCCAGGTGACCCGATGCAATCAGTGCGACGACGCGCCGTGCGTCGCCGCCTGCCCGACCGCGGCGATGTTCCAACGCGCTGACGGCATCGTCGACTTCGACAAGTCCGCGTGCATCGGCTGCAAGGCGTGCATGGCCGCGTGTCCGTATGACGCCATCTTCATCAACCCCGAGGATCACTCCGCGGAGAAGTGCAACCTCTGCGCTCACCGTCTGGACGTCGGCCTGGAGCCGGCCTGCGTGGTGGTGTGTCCCGTCGAGGCCATCCTCGTCGGCGACATCAACGATCCCGTCTCACGGGTGTCGGAGATCGTGCACCGCGACGCCGTCGCCGTGCGGCGGCCGGAGAAGGGCACCCGGCCCAAGCTCTTCTACAGGGGCGCCCACCAGGCGACCCTCGACCCGATCGCGGCCCGCCGCCCCAGCGGGGGCATCTTCGCCTGGAGCGAGCAGAGGGGTCCGGTGGTGTCGGGCCATCCAGGCGGTCACAACTCGTCGGCGTCGGCGGTTCTGTCGTACGACATCGGGCATGCGCTCCCCTGGGGCTGGCGCGTCAGCCTGTACACCTGGACCAAGGGTGTCGCCGCCGGCGCCTACCTGCTGCCACTCCTGCTGGTGTGGAGTGGCCGGCTCGCCGACTCCAGCCCGCTCTGGCGCTGGGCCGCCCCGATCGTGAGCGGGATGTTCCTCGCCATCACCGGGGTGCTGCTGATCTGGGACCTCAAGCATCCGCGGCGCTTCCACTACATCTTCCTGCGCCCGCAGTGGCGCAGCTGGCTGGTGCGCGGATCGTTCGTGATCGCCGCCTACAGCCTCGTCCTCGGGCTCGACGCAGTCGCCGGGATCGCGGGCAGCACGGCGATGGAGCGCACGCTCGCGATCGCCGGGGCGCCGCTGGCGGCGATGACCGCGATCTACACCGCGTACCTGTTCGCACAGGCGAGGGCTCGAGACCTGTGGCAGAGCCCGCTGCTCCCGCCGCATCTCCTCGTGCAGGCGCTGCTCGTCGGCGCAGCCGTGCTGCTGCCGGTGGCCGCCATCTGGGACGGGACGGCGGTGACCCCGCTGAGCTGGGTGCTCGCCGGCACCGCGGTCCTCCATCTGCTGCTCGTGGGCGGCGAGACGACGCTGAGCCACGGCACCGCCCACGCTCACCTCGCCGTCCACGAGATGACCCGGGGCCGCCAGGCGCGCTTCTTCTGGAGCGGGGTCGGTCTCATCGCCATCGCCCTGCTGGCGCCGGTCCTCGGCGTCGCCGCCGTCCCCTTCGCGGCGCTCGGGCTGCTCGCCCACGAGCACGCATTCGTCGAGGCCGGGCAGTCGGTTCCGCTCGCGTGAGGTGACCCGTATGGATCTGCGTCGCATCGCCGCGCGTGTCAGCGCCGCCCGACAGGACGTCGAGGCCCGGGGTGAGACCTTCTATCCCGGGCCCAGCCGTGTCCACCTCGCCGCGTACCCGCCCAGGGAGCGGTGGGACAACTGGGTGGAGCTGGAGTCGCGCGCCTGGCCGCGGCGCGAGGAGCACCGGTACATGCTGGTGCCGACCACCTGCTTCAACTGCGAATCGGCCTGCGGGCTGCTCGCCTACGTCGATCGCGACACCCTGCAGGTGCGCAAGTTCGAGGGCAACCCCGAGCATCCGGGATCGCGCGGCCGCAACTGCGCCAAGGGTCCCGCCACCCTCAACCAGGTCACCGATCCCGACCGCATCCTCCAGCCGCTGCGGCGGGCCGGGGCGCGGGGGGAGGGGCGGTGGGAGCAGGTCGGCTGGGACGAGGTGCTCGACGACATCGCCGGCCGGATCCGGACCGCGATCCTCGACGGCCGCAACAACGAGATCATGTACCACATCGGCCGCCCCGGTGAGGACGGCTACACCGAGCGCGTCCTCGCGGCCTGGGGCGTCGACGGTCACAACTCGCACACCAACATCTGCAGCAGCGGCGGCCGGGCGGGCTACCACTACTGGATGGGCATCGACCGCCCCAGCCCCGACCACGCCAACGCCCGCGTCATCCTGCTGATCAGCGCCCATCTCGAGGCGGGGCACTACTTCAACCCCCATGCGCAGCGGATCATGGAGGCGAAGGAGCGGGGTGCGAAGCTGGTCGTCGTCGACGTCCGTCTCTCCAACACGGCGACCCATGCCGACCACTGGCTGGCACCGCATCCGGGAAGCGAGGCGGCGATGCTGCTCGCCATCGCAAACCACATCATCCAGACGGGTGCCTACGACCGCGAGTTCGTGCGCCGCTGGTGGAACTGGCAGGAGTTCCTGACCCATGAGCACCCCGAGCTCGAGCCCACGTTCGAGATCTTCGAGCAGCGGCTGCGCCTGCTCTACGCGGACCATACCCTCGAGTCCGCCGCCGCGGAGTCCGGGCTCGACGCCGGCGTGCTCCGGCGGGTGGCGGAGCTGGTCGCCGGCGCGGGCACCCGGCTGTCCACCCACACCTGGCGATCGGCGACGGCGGGCAACCTGGGCGGCTGGCAGGTGTCACGCTGCCTCTTCCTGCTCAACGCGCTGCTCGGTGCGGTCGCCACCGAGGGCGGAACATATCCCAACACCTGGAACAAGTTCGTCCCCCGTCCGATCCACATGCCCCCCCACCCGCAGGGGTGGAACCAACTGACCTGGCCGGAGGAATTCCCGCTCTCCAACAACGAGATGTCCTTCCTGTTGCCGCAGTTCCTCAAGGACGGCCGGGGGACCCTCGACGTCTACTTCTCGCGCGTCTACAACCCGGTGTGGACGAACCCGGACGGCTTCAGCTGGATGGAGGTCCTCACCGACGAGCGCCTGGTCGGTCTCCACGTCGCGCTCACTCCGACCTGGAACGAGACCGCCTTCCTCGCCGACTACGTCCTGCCGATGGGCCATGCGTCCGAACGGCACGACCTCCACTCCTACGAGACCCACGACGCCCGCTGGCTGGGCTTCCGCCAGCCGGTGCTGCGGGCCGCGCGCGAGCGGCTTGGCGAGACCGTGAGCGACACCCGGGAGGTCAACCCGGGTGGGGTCTGGGAGGAGAACGAGTTCCTGATCGAGCTGAGCTGGCGGATCGACCCGGACGGCACCATGGGCATCCGCCGGCACTTCGAGTCGCGGCAGCACCCCGGGCAGAGGCTGGGCGTCGACGAGTACTACGCACACATCTTCGAGACGTCGGTCCCCGGCCTCCCCGAGAGGGCGGCGGCCGAGGGACGCACGCCGCTGCAGTACATGCGCCAGTACGGTGCCTTCGAGGTCGAGCGCGGCATCGGACCGCTGCACGAGCAGGAGGTGCCCGCGGCGGAGCTGGCCGACCTGCGCGTCTCGGACGGTGGCCGGGTCTACACCGGGGCGCCGAAGCCGGAGGCGGTGAACCTGGCGCCGGAGGGCGTTCCCGACGGTGACGGCGAGGGCCGGCGTCCGGTCGGGGTGCGGATCGACGGCCGCATCCTGCGGGGCTTCCCCACACCGAGCGGGCGGCTCGAGTTCTACTCCCGAACCCTGGCCGACTGGGGCTGGCCGGAGTACGCGATCCCCACGTACATCCGGAGCCACGTCCACCCGGGCCGGCTCGCACCCGACCAGGTGGTGCTGCTGTCCACCTTCCGCCTCCCGACCCAGATCCACACCCGCAGCGCCAACGCCAAGTGGCTCGACGAGATCGCCCACACCAACCCGCTCTGGCTGCACCCCGTCGACGGCGACCGGCTCGGGGGCATCGCGACCGGGGACCTGGTGCGGGTGGAGACCGAGATCGGGTATTTCGTTCTCAAGGCGTGGGTCACCGAGGGAATCCGGCCGGGCGTGGTTGCCTGCAGCCATCACATGGGCCGGTGGAAGGTGCAGGAACAGGGCGTGCGGGCGATGATGGCGACGGTCTCCCTCGACCACGAGGGCTCGAGCTGGGCGATGCGGCGCGTCGCCGGGGTCGGCCCCTACCGGTCGAGTGACCCGGACACCCGTCGCATCTGGTGGACGGACGTCGGCGTCCATCAGAACCTCACCTTCCCCGTGCACCCGGACCCGATCTCGGGGATGCACTGCTGGCACCAGGCTGTCCGGGTCCGCCGTGCCGAGGCCGGCGACCGGTACGGCGACATCAGCGTCGACACCGCCAGGTCACGGGACGTCTACCGTCGCTGGATGCAGGGCACCCGGGCGGCGTCCGGCCATTCGCCCGACGGCACCCGCCGGCCCCACTGGCTGATCCGGCCACTGCGGCCCGGACGTGACGGCTACCTCCTCCCCGACGCCGCCCGGCGCCGGCCGGTGCCGGACGGGGCGCCGTAGCGTGGAGCTGGTGAGGGCGCTGGCGACGCTGGTGGAGCCGCCCTCGGCGGATCGCCGCGCACTCGAGCATGCGCTCGGCCTGGCCGCGCCGCCCTCTGCCGAGGAGCACACCGACCTCTTCGTCCTGCAGCTGCCGCCCTACGCCTCGATCTACCTCGGCGAGGAGGGGATGATCGGAGGCGACGCACGCGACCGCGTCGCCGGGTTCTGGCGGGCGCTCCGTCTGCTCCCCCCCGCCGAGCCCGACCACCTCACGGCGCTCCTCGGCCTCTACGCCACCGTGGGCGAGCTCGCCGAGACCGAGACCGAGCCGGCGCGGCGTGTCCTCGCGGAGCGCGCGGGCGCGGCGCTCTTCTGGGAGCACCTGGCGAGCTGGCTCCCCGTCTACCTGCTGCGCGTCGGCGAACTCGGCGCCGGGCCCCACCGGCGGTGGGCGGCGCTGCTGGGGGCTGTCCTCGCAGCGGATGCGGAGCGGTGGGGACCGCCCGACTCCATCCCGGCGCACCTCCGTGAGAGCACCGCGCTGGTGGACGAGGACCTGGACCGCGAGCGCATCGTCCGCGCCGTGCTCAGCCCCGTGCGCAGCGGCCTTGTCCTCACCCGCGCCGACCTGGGGCGGGCGGCGCGCGACCTCGGCCTGGGGCTGCGCCTCGGAGAGCGTGCCTTCGTGGTGAGGACGCTCATCGACCAGGACGCCAGGTCCGTGGTGCGCTGGCTCGCCGGTGAGGCGCGGCGGCAGGCTGGAGGTCATCGTGGCCTCGCCGCGCCGCTGCAGCCGCTGGTGAGGCTGTGGCGGGAGCGCGCGGAGTCGTCCGCATGCCGGCTGCTGCGGCTGGTCGGGGACCGCACCGCATGAGGGCGGGCAGGGCACACCGCCGGAGCGGGAGCTGAATGTCATGCCAGCCGAGGACCGGCATGCCCGATCCCCTGCGGGTCCTGATCGCCGACGATCACCATGTCGTCCGACGTGGACTGGCCATGATCCTTCAGGTCGAGGCCGGCGTCGACGTCGTCGGTGAGGCGTGCAACGGCCAGGAGGCGGTGGAGATGGCGCTGCGGCTCCTCCCCGACCTGGTCCTCCTCGACGTCCGGATGCCCGGCCGCGACGGCGTGCAGGCGGCGCAGATCATCAAGCAGCGGGCGCCATCGGTGCGCATCCTCATGCTCACCGGGATCATCCCGTCGCAGGCGACGATGACGATCTTCCAGGGCGCTGCCGACGGCTACATCCTGAAGGATGCCAGCCCACCGGAACTGCTCGACGCGATGCGCTGCGTGGCCGGCGGCAAGCCGTACCTCCAACCGTCGATCATCCGGCAGCTCTTCGGCGCCGTCACGCCCGAGGTTGAGCAGGCGGAGACCCTCCTCGGTCCCGCCCTCACCGCGCGGGAGATCGACGTCCTGCGGCTGATGGCTGGCGGTCACACGAATCGCGAGATCGCCAGCCGCCTCTCAATCGGGGAGGAGACGGTGCGCACTCACGTGAAGCACATCCTCCACAAGCTGGATGCGTCCAGCCGAACCCACGCCGTCAATGCCGCCATCCGCGCCGGCCTGCTCGAACTCGGCTGACGCCGCTCAGGGGACCGTCGCCCCGGTCCGACGAACCAGCGTCCGTCGATGCGAGCGCATTGGATCCCGAACACCACGAACCGGTGGCTCCAGCGGCCCGCTGACTCGCGGCCGAGGTGATCGGCCTGTCGTCCACCGACCGCCGACCGAAGCGCCGCAACCGGAGTGCGTTGAGAACCACGCTGACCGAGCTGAAGGCCATGGCCAGAGCGGCGCAGATCGGCGGCAGGACGTTGGCCACGGCGAGAGGCACGAGCAGGACGTTGTAGCCGAACGCCCAGGCGAGGTTCTGGCGGATGGTGCGGAGGGTGGCCCGGGAGAGCGCGATGGCCGAGCCGACCGCCTCGATATCACCGTGGACCAGGGTGATGTCCGCCGCCTCCATCGCAACCCCGGTGCCCGCGCCGATGGCGATGCCGACGTCGGCGAGCGCCAGCGCGGGGGCGTCGTTGATGCCGTCGCCCACCATGGCGACCGTGCCGAAGCGACGCTTGAGGTCACTGACCAGGATCGACTTGTCCTCGGGCCGGAGCTCCGCGTGCACCTCGTCGATGCCCACCTGCCGGGCGATCGCCCTGGCGGTGGCCTCGAGGTCGCCGCTGGCGAGCACGATGTGGAGGCCGAGCCGGCGGAGTCGGGCGATACCGGCAGCCGCACCCGCCCGCAGCGGGTCGGCGACCGCCAGGACGAGGCGCATCTCGGTGCCAACCGCCACGCCGACCGGGGTGTGCGCCCGCTCGGCCATCTCGGTGGCGGCTGCCTGTGCCGTCGGCGAGGTCATTCCATGCTCCCCGAGCCAGCGAAGTGACCCGACGAACACCTCGGCGTCACCGACCAGGCCGCGCACGCCGCCACCGGGGACCGCCTCGACGAGGCGAGCCTCCGGGAGCGAGCCGGCCTCTCGACCGCGACCGACGATCGCCCGCGCAAGCGGGTGCTCGGACGCCTGCTCGATGGCGGCCGCGAGCAGGAGAGAGGAGGAGACGTCGGCGTCTCCCACGGGGATGACCGCCACCACCTCGGGCCGACCCAGGGTGAGCGTGCCGGTCTTGTCGAACACGATCGCCCGCAGCCCGTGGATGCGCTCGAGTGCATCACCGCCGCGGACCAGCAGGCCCATCTCGGCGCCACGCCCCGTGCCCACCATGATGGCCACCGGCGTGGCCAGTCCCAGCGCACAGGGGCAGGCGACGACCAGCACCGCGACCGCGGGGATGATGGCGCCGATGACGGTGTGGCCGGTGAGCAGCCAGCCAGCGAAGGTGGCAGCGGCCACGACCAGGATGGCGGGGACGAAGAGCGCGGAGACGCGATCGGCCAGTCGCTGCGCCGGCGCCTTCTCAGCCTGGGCGCGCTCGACGAGGTGGAGGATCTGGGCAAGCACCGTGTCCGAGCCAACCCGGGTCACCCGGACGACCAGCGGCTGGTTGCCGTTCACGCTGGCGCCGACCACCTCGTCGCCGGCACCCCTGCTGACGGGCAGGCTCTCGCCGGTGAGCATCGACTCGTCGAGGCTGCCGGTCCCCTCGAGCACGGCTCCGTCGGTGGGGACACGCTCTCCCGGGCGGATCAGGACCACATCACCGATCCTCAGGCTCTCGACGGGGATGTCCACCGACGAGCTGCTGCCGACCCGGGCCTCCGCCCACTCCGCCCTGGCGAGGAGGTGGGCGACCCGCGGCTGGAGACCCGCGAGCACTTCGATGGCGTCGCCGGCCCGGCCGCGCGCGACGATCTCGAGCAGCTTGCCCACCGAGATCAGGGTGATGATCAGCGCGGCGACGTCGTAGTACGTCATCGCGGTCGCCATCGACATCCCCGGCATCTGGTTCGGTGGAAACAGGGTGACGGCAGCCGAGTAGACGAAGGCGACCGTGGCGCCCAGGGATACCAGGGTGTCCATGTTGGCCGACCGGTGGCGCGCGGTCCGCAGTGCCCCACGATGGAAGGTCCAGCCGACCCATCCGAAGACGGGGAGAGCAAGCGCCAGCTGGGCGAATTGAGACCAGCGGTCCATGCCGTAGCCGTAGCTGAGCACGAGGATGGCCGCCGAGAGGACGCCGCCAGCACCGATCTGCCAGAGCCGGTACCGGACGTTCGCCCGACGGCGCGCACGCCGCTGTTCGGCCTCCTCGCCGGCGGGCCGCTGGCGGGCCAGGAGCCGTCCCTCGTACCCGGCCTCGCGGACCGCCCTCAGGAGGCACTCGGGGTCGATCCCCGGCGCTGCGCTCACCTCGGCGCTCTCGGTGATCAGACTGACACTCGCCGCCTCGACGCCGGGCACCGTGGCAAGCGCCCTCTCCACCCGGCGCACGCACGAAGCGCAGGACATTCCCTCCACGCCGATCCCCATCCGCGTCGCCGCCTCGTTCACAGCCATGGCCGCACTCACGCCCTCACCCCTCGCCCTGGTCCCCGCACCGGGCATCCCCATGATCGGACCCCAACCTCCGTGTCCACCCCAGCGTCAGCGGCCGGAGAAGCGGTGGATGGTGGTGATGAGTTCGTCGAGGGCTTCCTCCCCTCTGCCCCCGCCGACGTCATCCACGACGCAGTGCCCGATGTGCTCCCGAAGCAGGATGAACCCGATCTTCTCGAGCCCAGCGATCGAGGCACTGAGCTGGGTGAGGACCTCCGGGCAGTAGCGCTCGTCCTCCACCATCTGCGAGATGCCGCGAATCTGACCCTCGACCCGCCTGAAGCGGGCCAGCATCTCCGCCTTCGAGGCCTGGTACGAGCCCCTCCGCACCGTGGTGGCCACAACCTTCTCCTTGGTGGGCCGGGTGTGAATGCAGGTACCCGGCAAGGGTATTGTAGCCGGCGCGGGCCGCCGGCGGATCGTCCTGACATTGACGACCGTGTGAAGGTTTTGTCGAAGCCGGTGCCCGCCGGCGTGGGCCCGCTGATCGGCGGTCGACGTCAGTGACCAGGTCATCGGGACACTCGAGGGCGAGCGGGTGCGTGTCGGCCTGTCCTCCCTGCCCGAGCCGCAGCGGCGGACCCTGGAACTGGCCTACTTCGACGGGTACACCCAGAGTGAGATCGCTGGGCGGATGGACGTGCCGCTGGGCACGGTCAAGGGCCGGACCCGTGCAGGTCTGATGAGACTGCGGGACCTTCTCGTGACCGACCTGGAGGATGTCGAGGTCCCCATCCGGGGGTGACGAGTCCGTCGGCGTCATCCCTGATCTGAACATGGCCGATCCCACGACCCGGCGTGCCCAGCACGGCCGTGGTGTCGGCGTCGCGTGTGCAAGCCACGGCGTCGACCGGTAGGATGCGCCCGGCGGGCGATCCGTGGCAGGGCGTCAGTGGGAGATGCAACGTGACCGAGGCCGTCCTCCTGATCGGGACACGCAAGGGGCTGGTGATCGCCCGCAGCGGACGCGAGCGCCGGGACTGGCGCGTGGAGCCGATTCGGTTCTCCAACAAGGAGGTGTACGCCGTCGCGGTCGATTCCCGCCCCGACCCGCCCCGGGTCTTCGCCGGCGTGGGGACGGGCCACTGGGGTTCATACCTCGTCCACTCCGACGACCTGGGGCGGACCTGGGTCGAGCCCGACCGCACACCGCTCGCGTTCCCCGAGAGCGCCGGGACCGCGCTGGTTCGCGTGTGGCAGGTGCAGCCCGCCGGCGACGACCAACCTGGCGTGGTGTACGCAGGGGTCGAGCCTCACGCCCTGTTTCGCTCGGACGACGGTGGTCTGAGCTTCTCGCTCGTCGAGGGGTTGTGGAACCACCCGCACCGGTCCGCATGGATGCCCGGCGGCGGCGGGGCGTGTCTGCACACCGTGCTCACCCACCCGACCGACCCGGGTTGGCTGCTGGTTGCGATGTCGAGCGCCGGGGTCTACCGAAGCACCGACGGAGGGACGACCTGGGAGCCCGCCAACCGGGGGATCCAGGCGGTCTGGCTTCCCGAGGACCAGCGCTTCCCGGAGTTCGGCCAATGTGTCCACCGGGTGGCGATGCACCCCCGCCGGCCCGACCGGCTCTATGCGCAGAACCACTTCGGCGTCTACCGGAGCGATGACGCCGGCGGCTCCTGGGAGGCGATCGAGTCCGGGCTGCCGAGCACCTTCGGCTTCCCCATCGTCGTGCATCCGCACCAGCCCGACACCATCTACACGTTCCCACTGCAGGCGGACGAGGATCGGATGCCGCCGGAGGGCAGGTGCCGTGTGTATCGCAGCCACGACGCCGGCGCGACCTGGAGTGCGCACTCCGAGGGATTGCCTCAGGACCCGTACCACGCCGCCGTTCTGCGCGACGCGATGTGCACCGACAACGCCGATCCCGCCGGGATCTACTTCGGTACACGTCTCGGCGAGGTCTACGCCAGCACCGACGACGGCGACTCCTGGACCGCCGTCGCGACCCACCTGCCCGACGTGCTCACCGTCCGCGCCGTCGTCCCATGAGGGTCACGCTGGTGGTCCCCGCGGCGCTTCGGAGCTGCGCGGACGGGTTGCGCGAGGTCGCCCTGGAGGGGGCCACCCTCGGCGGTGTCCTCGACGACCTGGCGCAGCGGCTGCCGGTCCTCGAGCGCCGCCTCCGTGACGAGCGTGGGCACCTTCGCCCCCACGTGCTCGTCTTCGTCGACGGCGTCATGGTGGGCGATACCCCGGGCCTCGACACACCGGTCGACGACGGCACCGAGGTGTTCATCGCGCCGGCGGTGTCGGGAGGGCGACCACCCATGGAGAGTTCCTCGACGGTCAGGTGAGGACTGGCCCGCCGGACAGGTCGCCGAGGCCCCGCACCGACCGAATGTGTCAGAGACGCAGTCCGCCGAGACACGTTGAGCGAGAACTCACCGAGGCGATGCGCGGTGTTGGATGACGGAGAGAGGACGGCCATGTCGGTCACGCGGAGGCGCTTCTGGACCGTGGTGCTCGCGGTCAGCGGTCTGATCTTCATCGTGGCCCTCGCCGCACTGATCACGGCGCCCCTGCCGTCGGGGAGGTCCGCGTCCATCGGCACCCCGGTCCACCCCAGGGTTCGGCCCCGGGCGGTGGCGCCCCACCCGGCCGGCGCTGGCGGAACCGTTTCCGTGCCACCGCCGAGGATCCCGGGAGGGACCGCCGCCATCCGGAGGGTCCACGGGCCGCAGGCGCTCGCCGGCCCCGCTGCTGCCGCCGCGAGGGTGCGCGGGTCCCAGGCGAGGCCGGCCGGGAGGTCCACCGGCGGTGGCGTGGTCCCGGCGCCGCAGGCGGCCCTCTCCGGAGGCACGGCCGGCCCAGCGGTCCTGGGGCCGCCGGCGATCCCTCCAGCAGACGCCGCCGCCGGGACGGCAGGCGCCGTTGGCGACGCGGTCACCCAGCCGGAGCCGGCGCCCACCGGCAGAGCCGAGGGCGGCGACGGGGATCAGGGATCGGCGGACCACCACCGTCACCATCACCACGGCGACTCCCACCGGAGGGATCCCAAGGAACGGCGAGAGCACCGAGGCGACGGTCGGTCGCGCCCGGAGGATCCATCGGGCTCGGCGGAGCAGGCGCCGACCGCCTCGCCCGAGCCGGGAGCGGATACGGACCGGAAGACACCCGACCAGGACACTCAGTCGAACTGAGGCCGGCGGTGCCGGTGGCGCTACCTCCGGGCGGACCCGGCCACCGGGTGGCGCTCATGCGCGCCGCAGGCGTGGAGGCGCCGGTGCAGGTTCTCGACGAGCGGCTCGAGCACCGCGAGGTTGGCCTCGATGACCCGGCGCCGGACCTCCTCCGACAGCGGGCCCTCGACGGCGGTGAGGTGCACCTCGACCAGATGAAGGTCTGAGCCCTTCGGGTGGTCCACGTTCGTATATCTCCCCCAGTCTGCCGGCGAGCGGCGACCGATGTCGCGCGCGACTCCCATCCTGAGGCCTGCCGGCCCTGCTGAAAAGGGTCAGAGGTCCCGTGAATCCTGGGCCCGACGACGATGTCGTGAACCGGCGCACCGGCTGGACCTGGCATCGGGATGAGGGCGACTCAGCAGGCGCGACCCCAGAGCTGGCCGAGCCAGTCGAGACTGTCCTGTGCCTCCACCTGCCAGGCCTGCCAGCCGTGCGGGCCGGGGACGATCTGAGTGTGGATCGGGGCCCAGCCCAGCGCCTGCACGGTGGCGATGAACCGCTCGGTGTCGGGGAGGTATTCGGTGTCGTCCGCTCCGCCGCCGAGGAACAGCGCGCCCCGCTGCGAGGCGGGGACGCCGGCGACGGTGAGCTGCGGGCTGTTTGCGGACGCACTCGCCCCGAAGAGCGCGCCCGGTGCCGTGAACACCCCGGAGTAGCTCGCCACCCAGCTGAACATCCCGGGGTGGTGGATGGAGATGTTGAGCGCGCCGAAGCCTCCGGAGCTCAATCCGGCGATGCCGCGGTAGCGGGCCCCGAGTGTGCGGTAGCGGGCATCGATGGCGGGGATGAGCTGGTCGACCAGCCAGGTCTCGTCCTGGTCGCCGACGGCGTCGTTCCCCCAGTAGTTCCCGTCACCGGTGACTGCGTCGCCATCGGGGTAGACGGCGAGCGTCGGCATCAGCACGTTGGTGGCGGTCAGGCCGTTGAGGATGGTCGGCAGGGACGATCCCGAGCCCAGCCAGTCCGCACCCGAGCCGGTGGAGCCGTGGAGGAAGTAGACGACCGGGAACCCCTGCGTGGGAAGCGCCGCGTAGGCGCCGGGAACGTCGACGTAGACGGTGTGGCCGCCGACCGAGAGCTGGTCGATGTGGCCGGCGAGACCGTCGGCGGTCGTGGGGATGCAGCCGGCGGTCGCGGGCGCCACGGTCGCCGCCGGTGTGGCGATCGTGGGCGCGGCGGTCGGCGCTGATGTCGGCGCCGGGGTGGCGGTGGCCGCAGCTGTGGCGGTCGGCGTCGCGGTCGTCGCCGGGCCGGCTGTGGCCGCGGGGATGGCCGCCGGTGTGGACGTCCTGGGTGACGGCGTCGTCCCGTGAGCGTGGGCCGCCGCGATCGAACCGACGGTTGCGGCGACAGCGGTGGCGAGCGCCGCGACCCCGATGGCCATCGTCCGGCTGCCGTGCGCCCGGCGCATCTCCACGACCTCCTGTCTGGAACCTGAGGTCAGTCTCGACGTGGCTGTCTTTCAGATCCCTGACCGGACCGATCGCGCGGTCGTGACGGTTGTCGCGGGGCTGTCACGGGCATGGCCCGGGCACCGTGCATCGCCGTGCCCCGGGCTCGGAAACGTCCGCGACCTCTTACGCACCTCTTGCGGTCCTCTCACCCCTGTCTTGTACGCGGTCGCCGATCGTGCCCCTCACGGAAGCTGGATCTGCCGCTCGCGGCGAGGGCGTGCCCATGACGATGCGGGCGAGGGCGGCTGCGCGCGCCCCGGGCACCGCCGAGGCCTCGGCGGCGCGGACGCTGCCATCGTGGCTGGGGCTGGGCGCGGTTCTTGCGCGCAGCGCCCTGGTCGACGGGATCGGCCTCTGGAACCTGGGATACGGGAACTCGTATTACGCCGCCGCCGTCCAGAGCATGCTGACCAGCTGGCACAACCTCCTCTATGCATCCTTCGACGCCGGCGGCTTCGTCAGCATCGACAAGCCGCCGCTCGGCTTCTGGCTGCAGGCGGCGAGCGCCAGGCTGTTCGGATTCCACGGCATCAGCCTGCTGCTGCCCGAGGCGATCGCCGGGATGGTCTCGGTCGCGCTGCTCCACCACCTCGTCGCCCGGGCCTGGGGACGTGCCGCCGGGCTGATCGCGGCCCTCGTGCTCGCCATCAGCCCGATCAGCGTGGTGGCGGCGCGAAGCAACATCGTCGACGGCGTGCTGGCGATGGTGCTGCTCCTCGGCGCCGTCGCCGTCACCCGGGCGGCGGAGAGCGGGCGGCTGCGCTGGCTGCTGCTCTGCGCGGTTCTCGTCGGCCTGGGCTTCAACGTGAAGATGCTCGAGGCCTACCTGGTGGTGCCCGCCTTCGGCCTCGTGTATCTGCTGTCCGCGTCGATCCCGTGGCGGCGGCGAGCGATGCACCTCGCCGCCGCCACCGTGGTCCTGGTCGGGGTGTCACTGTCATGGGCGGTGGCGGTCGACACCACCCCCGCAGCCCAGCGCCCCTACGTCGGCTCCAGCACCGGCGACTCGGAGGTGAACCTCGCGCTCGGCTACAACGGGTGGGGTCGGGTCACCGGAAGCTGGTTCCAGCGTCCCGCGGCCCGGGCGACGGCTCGCCCGGGTGCGGCGGCGCCCCAGGGCGCGTTCGCCGGGTTCGGGACCGCGGAGGCGGGCGGCACCGGTCCCCTTCGCCTGCTCCGGCAGCCGCTGGGGAGCCAGACCGGCTGGCTGCTCCCCCTCGCCCTCCTCGGCCTGGTCGCGGCGGCGGTGCGGCAGCGCTGGCGGGAGCCCTTCGACCGGCGACGGCGGTCGCTGGTCCTCTGGGGGAGCTGGCTTCTCGGCGAGGGGGCGTTCTTCAGCGCTGCCGGCACCCTCCACGCCTACTACCTCACCGTGCTCGAACCGGCGATCGCGGCGCTCGCCGGGATCGGCCTGACGGTGCTGTGGGGGGAGTACCGGCGCCGGACGCGCTGGGGATGGCTGCTGCCGGCGGCGGTGGTGGCGACCGCCGCCGAGGCCGCCTGGGTGCTCGCCGGCTTCCCCGACTGGGCGAGATGGCTGACCCCGCTGGTGCTCGCCACCGCCGCAGCGGCGGTGGTGCTGCTCGCGGTGTCGCGGTGGCGTGCCGCCGCCCGCCGGCCGCTGGCGGCGCTCGCGGTGCTGGCCGGGGCCACCTCGCTGCTGGCGGCCCCGGTGACCTGGACGGTGGTCACCATCGGAGAGGCGAGCACCGCCATGCTGCCCACCGCCGGTCCGCCGCCGGCCGCCCAGACGGCGTTCCTGCACTCCCTGACGCGCGGGCGGGGGCGGGCGACGTTCGGGCAGCAGCCGGACCCGTCGCTGCTGCGCTACCTCGAGACCCACCAGGGCTCGGCGGGCTACCTGGTCGGCGGCCTCGCAGCCATGAGCGTGGCGCCGTACATGCTGGCCAGCGACCGGCCCGCGCTCGCCCTGGGTGGCTTCATGGGCCGCGATCGCATCGTCGACCCCGCGCGGCTCGCCGGCATGGTGGCGGGCGGCGCGGTGCGGTTCTTCCTGCTGCCCGCCCCGCCCGGCACCCGGCGCGGACCGTTCGGCCCCGGCGGCGGCGGCGTGAACGACGACCTGATCGCCTGGGTGAGGGCCGAGTGCGCGCCCGTCGATCGCGGCCTCTGGTCGGCCGCCCCCGCGCGGGGCGGCAGGATGGGGTCGGGACAGCAGGTCTACGACTGCGCGCCCGCGGCGGGAGCGGGTTGAGCGCCGAGGGCCGCGTTGATCAGCAGCCGCTCACGCGGCGATGTCACGGCGGCGGAGCTCGAGGGCTCCCACCACGATCAGGCCGATCGCCCACGCGGCGGCGACGATGAGAGCGCTGCCATAGCCGACGTCGGCCGTCCCACCGTGGCCGATGGCGTCGAGCTGGCTTGCGAAGAGCACGCTGCTCAGCGAGGCGAAGGAGTTGGTGAGCAGGCCCTCGACCGCGAACACGTAGGCCAGTCCCGCGACGATCGCGGGAGCCGGGGAGCGGAGCAGCACCCCGAGCAGCGCGCCCAGGATCGAGTATCCCAGGGTCGAGAGCACCAGGTCGCCGGCACCGGCGAGGAGGGCCCTGACACCCGCGGGCGTGGTCCACAGCGAGGTGGAGACCCCGTAGTGCGGTGCGGTCACGAGCGCCGCGGGGTAGGCCACGAAGTAGGCGAGGAGCACCACCGCGGTGATCAGGGCCGCGATCACCACGCTCTTGCCCGCGAACAGCGTGAGGCGCCGCGGCTGTCGCACCAGGAGGTTGCGGAGCGTCCCGCTGGAGAACTCCGTGGAGAACGCGAACGCCGCGAAGCCGAGCCCGACGATGGCGAGGAAGTCCGTGGAGTGCGCCAGGATCGCGTGGATGCCGTCGGCCTGCGAGTACAGCCCGACGTTCGCTTTGCGCCGGGGCCGGTCGAGCTCGTGGAGACCGACGATCACCGCCGTCACCGAGAGGACGGCTGTGATCGCGGCCGTGGTTCCGAGGATGCCGGCGCGCCGCACCTTGAGCCATTCGCTGAGCAGCGCGTGTCTCATCGGTCGTGTCCACCGGTGATCGCCAGGAAGGTGTCCTCGAGGCTCGAGCGGACGTGGGTGATCTCGTCGAGCGCGATCCCCCCCTCCATCGCCTGGCGGTTCACGGCTGCCGCCCCGCCCTGGAATCCGTCGATACGCACGTGCCCGTCCTGGCGCCGGGCGTGATACCCCCTGTCGGTGAGGAGCATGGTGAGCTGCTCGAGCTGGTCGGGCCTCTCGGGCACGAGCACCAGGGTGGTGCGGCGGCGCTCGAGGAGGTCCGCCATGGTCCCGTGGAAGAGGAGGTGGCCCTCCTTGAGCACGAGGATCCAGTCGGCGATCTGCTCGAGCTCGCTCAGGATGTGACTGCTGATGAAGATCGTCACCCCCTGGTCGCGAAGCCGCCCGAGGAGGCGTCGCATGTCCTGGATGCCCGAGGGGTCGAGCCCGTTGGCGGGCTCGTCGAGGATGAGGAGCTCCGGCCGGGGAAGAAGCGCGGCGGCGATCCCGAGCCGCTGCCTCATCCCCAGCGAGTACCCGAGCACGCGGTCGTCGGCACGCTCCTGCAGCTCGACGATGGCCAGCACCTCGTCGACCCGTGACGCCGGCGTCCCATCGAGCGCGGCGAGGACCTGGAGGTTCCGGCGCCCGCTCAGCCACCAGTAGAAGGCCGGGCCCTCGATGAGCGCTCCCACCCGCGGCAGGTGGTCGCCCGGCCTGCTGATCGGCGACCCGAGGACCTCCGCCGTGCCGGCCGTCGGCGCGACGAACGACAGCAGCATGCGGATGGTCGTGGTCTTGCCGGAGCCGTTGGGACCGACGAACCCCGCGATGACACCGGTGGGGATGTCGAAGTCGATGCCGTCCACCGCAGCCCTGGTCCCGTAGTGCTTGGTCAGACCGCGTGCACGGATCGCGGGCGGCAGGCCCGCGGATTCGGTGATGGGCGAAGGCATCGGCGTCCCCATGATGCCACCTTCCTCTGACGGTTCCCGGTCCGATCGTCCCCCTCGCCGAGAAGACGGCTTTACACGACTTTCCCGGAGCCGTGACGATCCTTAACCGGTCGCCATCATCGTGTCACCCGGTGGTGGAGATTCCGTCCGGAGAAGTTGGTGGTGATGATGGCGAGGATGTCGAGGCCCGCGTGCTCCACCCGCAGCGCGCGGTGACCGCCCTCTCCGCGGTCACCCTCCGCCCGACCCTGGTCGACCGATACGAGGTCCTCACCCTGCTCCGGCGCGGCCAGGGGATCGACACCGCGCTCGCCCGCGACCGCCGGACCGGGGACGAGGTCATCATCAAGACGGCCGCAACCGGAAGCGTCTCGTCGATCGCCGCCATGCGGCTGGAGCACGAGGCCGACGTGCTGGGCAGGCTGCGGAGCAGCGGGCTGACGCCGCTGCTCGAGCTCGGCCGCGACGGCGACCTCCTCTACATGGTCATGCCCAGGGTGCCCGGCGTCACCCTGGAGGCGGTGCTCTCGGAGCGGGCGCTGAGCGCGCGCGAGACGTTGACGGTGGGCGTCGACGTGCTCCGGTCGCTGGTCGAGGCCCACGCGGAGGGGGTTCTCCACCGCGATATCAAGCCGGCCAACATCATCGTCGACGGCGGAGCACCGCTCGTCCGCGCCACCCTCATCGACTTCGGACTGGCCCGCAGCGCCCGGCTGGACCCGAGCCTCCGCAACCGGCCGGTGGGCACCGCACAGTATGTCTCCCCGGAGCAGGCGGGCCTCCTCGGCGACGGCGTCGATGAGCGCTCCGACCTCTACGCGCTCGGCGTCCTGCTCTTCCGCTGCCTGGCGGGGCGGCTCCCGTTCCTCGGCGCTACCGTCGGCGACGTCCTCCGGCAGCACCTGAGCGAGCCACCGCCACGGCTGCGCGAGCTGGTCAGCGTGCCGCGGTCCCTCGACGGGGTCGTCCAGCACCTCCTCCGCAAGGACCCGTGCGACCGCTATCAGAGCGCCGCGGCGGTGCTCGCCGACCTCGAGGAGATCGCCGCCGCCCTCGACCGCGGAGTCGAGGAGCCGGCGCTGGTGGTGGGGCTGCACGACCGGCGCCGCACCCTGACCGAGGCCGCCTTCGTGGGCCGGGACGCCGAGCTCGCGATCCTCCGCGACGTGCTCGCGGCGACCGCGGCGGGCGCCACCGCGCTGGTCACCGTCGAGGCCGAGTCCGGCGGCGGCAAGACCCGTCTGCTCGACGAGCTCACCCAGGAGGCGCGGCGCCGCGGAGCCTGGGTGCTCCGTGGCCAGGGGATGGACCAGGCCGCGCAGCGCCCGCTGCAGATCCTCGACGGCGTCGCCGCCGCGGTGATCGACGCCGCCGGCGAGGACGGGCGGCTCCGCGACGGGCTCCGCCGCCGCCTGGCGGACAGCAGCCAGGCGATCTGCGACGCCCTGCCCCAGCTGGCGGTGACGCTCGGCCAGGCCGACGAGGCCTCGGCGCTCCCCGAGGCCTATGGCGAGAGCCGCACCCTCCTGGCGCTGACCGCCCTCCTCGACGAGGTGGGCCGGGACGGACGCCCCGCGGTGGTGATCCTGGACGACTGCCAGTGGGCGGACGGTCTCAGCGTCAAGCTGCTCACCCACTGGTGGCGTGATCGTGGCGGCAGCAGGCCACCGCGCCTGCTGCTCGTCTGTGCGTTCCGCTCCGAGGAGGTGCCCGCCGGCCACCCGCTGCGCGGGCTGCGGCCGTCGCGTCACATCGCACTCGCGCCCTTCGGGCCCGAGGACGTGCGCCGGCTGGTCGTCTCCATGGCGGGCGTGCTGCCCGAGGAGGCGGTCGGGTTGGTCACCCGCCTCTGCGACGGAAGCCCGCTGATGGCCTCGGCGGTCCTCCGCGGGCTGGTGGAGTGCGGCGCGCTCGTCGAGGGCGATGGCGGCTGGCACCTCGACCCCGTCGCGATGGCCGATCTCAGCGCCTCCCGCCGCGCCGCCGTCGTCATCGTGCGCCGCATCGAGGCGCTCGGGCCGCCCACCGTCCGGCTGCTCTCGGTCGGCGCCGTGCTCGGCAAGGAGTTCGATATCGCAGCGGCGGTCGCGCTCTGGGGCCATGGGTCGGGTGCGGCCGTGCGCGGGCTCGACGACGCCCGCCGGCGCCACATGGTCTGGATCGACGAGGCGACGGGGCGCTGCACCTTCGTGCACGACAAGATCCGCGAGGCCCTGCTCGAGCGCCTCCCCCCGGACGAGCGGGCCGCCCTGCACCGGGCGGCCGCCGTCCACCTCCAGTCCCTCGCCACCGACCACGTCTTCGAGCTGGCGTACCACTTCGCGGCGGCCGGTGACCTCGAGCGCGCCCTCCCCCACGCGGTGGCGGCCGCCAGGCTGGCGCGGGGACGGCATTCACTCGAGCTCGCCGAGCGTCATTTCCTCATCGCCGAGCGCGGGGTCCCCGCCGGCGATCGCGAGTTGCGGCGCGAGATCGCCGAGGGGCTCGGCGACGTGATGATGCTGCTCGGGGCGTACGAGTCCGCCGCCGGCCAGTTCGCGCTCGCCCGCGAGCTGGCAGCGACCGACACCCAGCGGGCGGAGATCCACCGCCGGCTCGGCGAGCTCGCCTTCAAGTGCGGCGACATGCGCAGCTCCTGCGACGAGTGCGAGACCGCGCTCCGCCACCTCGGCCGCCGCACCCCGCGCCGGACCCCGATCCTCCTCCTGCTCCTCGTCTGGGAGGTGCTGGTGCAGACCGGCCACACCCTCGCCCCCCGGCTGCTGGTCGCGCGCCGCTCCTCCGACCGCTCCGGGCGGGAGCTGGTGGCGGCGCGGCTGTACAGCCGCATGGCGTACACGTACTGGTTCCGAGCCGGCCTGGTGCCGTGCGCCTGGAGCCACCTCCGTGGGATGAACCTGGTCGAGCGGTACCCCGCCACCCCGGAGCTCGCCCAGTCGTACTCGGAGCACGCCCCGGTGGCAACCATGCTCCCCTGGTACCGGCGCGGCCTGACCTACGCGGCCCGGTCGCTGGCGATCCGCACCCGGCTCGGCGACGTCTGGGGACAGGGACAGTCGCTCCATTTCTTCGGAGTGGTGCTCTACGCGGCGACGCGGTACCGGGAGTGCATCGAGCGCTGCCGCGAGGCGGTGCGGCTGCTCGAGCGCACCGGCGACCAGTGGGAGGTCAACACCGCCCGCTGGCACATCGCCTTCGCGCTGTACCGCCTCGGCGACCTCGACGGAGCGGTCGAGATGGCCCGTCGCGTCCACGAGGCGGCCGTCGAGATCGGCGACTGGACGGCGGCGGGGATCAGTCTCGGCGTCTGGTCGAAGGCGTCGGAGGGCCAGGTGCCCGCAGATCTGATCGCCGCCGCGCGCGACCGGTCGGGCGACGACGCCCACACCGGCGCCGAGCTTCTCCAGGCCGACGGGGTGCGCCTCCTCCGCGCCGGGCGCCACTCGGATGCGGTCGCGGTGCTCGAGCGGGCCCGCCGGCTGGTGCGGAAGGCCGGTCTGCGCCAGGAGTACGTCGCACCGGTGCTCCCCTGGCTGGCGACGGCGCTCCGCCGGCAGGTGGAGTCGCTGCCTCCCCACGCCGTGAGCGAGCGGGCGGCGCTGCTCCGCCGCGCCCGCCGAATCACCGCCGGTGCGGCGCGGATGGCGCGCCGCTACCGGAACAACCTGCCCCACGCGCTCCGCGAGCAGGGCCTGGTCGCCGTGCTCTCCGGTCGCGAGCGCCGCGGTCATGCTCTCCTCGACGCCTCCATCGCGGTGGCAGAGACCCAGGCGGCGCGGTACGAGCGGGCCCAGAGCCTGCTCGCCCGCGGACGGGTGGGACTGGCGCTGGGGTGGGAGGCTGCCGCGGAGGATGTCGCCACCGCCGAGCCCATGCTCGCGGCGATGACCGGCGGCGGAGCCGAGGAGGAGGCGCACGACGGCCGGTGGGTGAGCCTCTCGCTCGCCGATCGGTTCGAGCGGGTGCTCGGCGTGGGACGGCGGATCGCCTCGGCGAGCACGCGCGAGGCGGTGTTCGCTGCGGTGCACGACGCCGCCCTCGACCTGCTGCGCGGCGAGAGCTGCCTGGTCCTCGACGTCACCCAGGGGACCGACGAGGAGCCCGCGGTCGTCTCCGGCTCGTTCGACGCCGGATTCAGCCACACCCTCGTCCGCCGTGCGGTGATCTCGGGCCGCCCGCTGATCGGCTCGGCGGAGACCGGCGCCACCAGTGAGAGCATCGACCTCGCCTCGGTTCGCTCGGCGCTCTACGCGCCCGTCGTCGTGGCCGGTGCGGCCACCGCCTGCTTCTGCGTCGGTCACCACGAGGTCGACGGTCTCTTCGGCCCCGAGGAGGTCGACCTCGCCGAGTACATCGCGACCCTGGCGGGAGCGGCTCTGGAGAATGTCGCCGGCAACGAGGCGCGCTTCCGCTCGCTGGTGCAGCAGTCGTCGGACGTGATCACGATCGTGAGTCCGAGCGGGTTGGTGACCTACCAGAGCCCGTCGCTGGAGCGCGTCCTCGGCCATCCTCCGGACCGCTTCCTCGGCCGCAGCCTCGACGAGCTGCTGCATGGCGGCGACGTCCCGCGCATGGCCGACGCGCTGCGAGCGGCCGCCGCCGGGTCGGCGCCGAGCGCGGCGGTGGAGTGCCGGTGGCGCCACCGCGACGGGACCTGGCGACAGACCGAGACCCTGGTCAAGGCGCTGCTCGACGACCCCGGCGTCGGCGGCATCGTGCTCAACACCCGCGACGTCACCGAGCGCAGGCGCGCCGAGGACGCGCTCCAGGCCCACCTGGCCCGGCTCGCGGACATCGCCGAGACCGACCCGCTCACCGGGCTCGGCAACCGCCGCTTCTTCGACCGCTTCCTCGCGACCGCGCTCGACGAGCCCGCCGCCGTGCTCAGCATCGACCTCGACGACCTCAAGGTGATCAACGACCTCTACGGGCACGAGGCCGGCGACGCGGCGCTCCGCGCGGTCGCGCCGGTGCTGCGCGGCGTGCTTCGCGACACCGACATCGTGGCGCGCATCGGCGGCGACGAGTTCGCCGCCCTGCTCCCCGGCGCCGACCTCGAGACCGCGGTGCACATCGCCGAGCGGCTGCGCGCGGCGATGCACGGCGTGTCGGTGCCCCACGGGCCGGCGCGGATCAGCGTGGGATGCGCCGCCGGGCCGGCGTCGGTTCCGCCGCGCCAGATGCTGCGTGAGGCGGACGAGGCGCTCTTCCGCGCCAAGCGGGCGGGACGTGACCGGGTCGAGGCGGTGGTCCCCGGCACCCAGCCCGCCGTCGCGCTCTCCGAGAACCGGCGCTGGGAGTCGGTGCTCGCCACCATCCTCGCCGAGCGCCGGGTCCACCCCGTCTACCAGCCGATCCGGCGGCTCGCGGATCGGGCCCTGGCAGGGTACGAGGGGCTGGCGCGTCCCATCGGCGACGGCCCCGAGGTGGGCGTCGAGGGCCTGTTCCGGAGCGCGCAGCGCGCCGGCGAGTCGCGCGACCTCGACTGGATCTGCCGCCGCGCCGTGCTCGCAGGCTGGCGCCCGGTGTCCCCGCAGGTGCCGCTCTTCCTCAATGTCGGCGTGGCCAACCTCGTCGACCCGCTGCACGACGTCGACCAGATGCTGCTGCTGCTGCGCTGGAGCGGGTGCTCCCCGCAGGACGTCGTCCTGGAGATCACCGAGCGCGAGGCGGTTCACGACCTCCAGCGGCTGCGCGACGTGCTCGCGAGCTACCGGGAGGCCGGCTTCCGGTTCGCGCTGGACGACCTGGGCGAGGGCCACTCCACCCTCGCCGTGCTCAGCGCGGCGGTGCCCGAGTTCGTGAAGCTCTCCGGCAGGCTCACCGGCAACGCGCGCGAGGCCGGGCCACGGTACGTGATCCGTGCCATCGTCGCCTTCGCCGAGATGAGCGGCAGCCAGGTGATCGCCGAGAACCTCGAGAGCGAGGCCGACATCGCGCTCCTCCAGGGCATGGGGGTCGACCTCGGGCAGGGGTTTGCGCTGGGCAGGCCCGCGTACGCGGTGGCGGCCTGAGCGCGAACCGGCGTGGGTGGCGGTGTATTACTCGCCAACAGGAGCGATGTCGCAACTCATGCGGGCGGGCGTCCCATCACGGGGGTGCTCCGTCACCCGAACGTCCTCCGCTGTCACCTGTCATGGCTAGGATCAGCGATGTCGGCAGCCACTGACAAAGGCAAACCCTTCGCGAGGAGGGGACGCAAAGCCACGGGTCTCACGCAGACAGCCGGGTTACCAAGGGTCGCCAAAGGAGGCCGACAGCACGGGGTGCTGCCATGGCCGTCCACGGTCTTCTTCTGCTCGCCGTCGCCGCTGCCGGCGTCGCCGGTACCGCGACTCTCGTCACCGGCGTCACCGGCCGTGGATCCGCCGGTCACGACGCTGTTCGCGCGATGGACACCCGGGCTCTCGCCCTCGCCAACGCTGACCACTTCGCGGCGCCGCCTTCGACGCCCGTTCCCGCGCCGGTGGCGACTCCCGCGCCGGTCATCGTCGCCGCGCAGCAGGCCTCGACGCCCGTCCCGGTCGCCGCACCGGTGGCGCGGCGTGCGGTGACGCCGGTGCCGGCGGTGTCACCGGAGGTGCTCCACAACTTCCTCACCAGCGGTGATGGGACGCTGCGCACCGGCGTCGGCGTCTACGGGGACTGCACCGGACGTACCCCGCTGACCAGGGCCGAGGCGGCAATCGACCCCTGCAGCGGAGGACCGACCTACTTCGTCGGTCACAACGCCGGTGTCTTCACACCGCTCATGCACATGGCGGTGGGCGCGATCATCGTGTACCACGACGGCGCGGGCGTGGCACACAGCTGGCGGGTGGTGAGCGTCCGTGACGGCTACGCCTCTGCCGGCGGCGTGCCGGCCCCGACCCAGGCCGACGTCGTGGCCCAGTTCCAGACCTGCGAGACCTACTCGCCCAGCGGGCAGTTCGATCGGATCCTCGATGTGGTCGAGGCGTGATCACGCGCCGGATGTGACGGGATGCTGCATATGCTTGACGGCAACGGCCGCAGGGGGCATGCTGGGGGAGAACCAGTGGCCATACGTCGGAGGGATCGCCAACATGACGCGAACCATCTGGCAGCGCCTGCGCCGTGGGCGAGGCGAGGTCTAGGCCCCGGCCACCAGTCGCCAGTCGCAGGACTGGGGGACGCGAGTGGAGGGCGATGAGCCTTCCGCGGATGGTCTGGGGCCAAAGTGCACGACATCACGGTATTCGCACCGAACACCGACTCATATGAGCCGGGTCGAAAGAGATGTCGAACGAGAAGGGCCGGCCGCACGCCGGCCCTTCTCCTTTGCATGGCAAGGCGAAACCGGCGCGGGCGCACCCGACCCGCGGTTGCCCCCGCAACGACGCGCGTGCGCGGTGAGGCGAGAGTGGAGCGTCGCATGAGAGGGCGTGCGACGCTCCACGAGCGCGGCGACTGGGAATGGTTCCTACACCGCCACAGTGCCCGGAACATGTCCGAGTTCGCGCTCGCAGGGTAGCGGACGAGGTCTGTGCATGTGTTGTGGATCAGGCTGTGGAAACCTGCGTGTTTCTCGCCTGGCACGAAGCGAGCCGGCCTGCCTCCGTCGCAAGCTGTCGGTCGACCGACCACGGCCAGGGGGAGGGAGGCCATGGGTGCCGACCGGCAAGCCCTCTCATACGACTGAAGGACAGTCCGGCTCGGGGTGTTTCGGACTTGCCGTTCCCCCCGCGCGACAGATCGCGGGGGGCGCCACGGCCCAGCGACGGGCTCCTCTCGGGGCCGGAGCGGGGGGTGCCGCCAACTCAGAGAGTCAGCGGGTCTGCGGCCTGGGCCGGTGATCATAACGGATCTGTAATGACGATCGCAAGCGGGGGGACCCGTGTAGCGTTGTCGACCGACCGGTGAGCGCGACAGGAGGTGAGGCCCATGGCAGCTGAGCCACAGGACCCCGATGTCAGCGTCCTCGACGTCGTCGGACTGGTCGCCGGGATCGCCGTGGACGACGTCGCCGAGATCCTGCTGACCCACGGTGATCGCCCTCTCGACGAGCTGGGGGAGCGTCTCCGGCAACGCCAGGAGAACCGGGTCGACCTGATCCGCCGCCAGCTGCCGAACCGCGCCGTCCAGGTTCTCTGCGAGGCGGAGGTCGAGGACCTGTTCGGACGGTGGATCCGCCGGTTCGGCGACGCCCCGGAGCTGCGCCACGAGCACCTTCCCCGGCTCGCCGAGGAGGTGCGCGGCCTGCGCAACAGCTACGTGGCGGATCGGGTCGAGGCGGTCTCCGTGCTCCTGGTGCGACGGGACCCCTGAGCCGACGCGGTGGTCGCTGTGAGATCGGGGAGCCGCCGCCCTCCGCGGGCGGCGGTCCCTCACGACGCCAGCCCGTCGGGCTAACCGCCAGGCTTCGGGGACGGGGTCGTGCCGGCGGTCTCCTGCGCCTCACGCTGCGCGCTCTCCGACTTCTCGTGGGCCGGATCCTCGTTCGGATGGCCGGCCCCGCCGGGCCCGCCGACGTGCGCCCGGCCCGCGGCCTCATCGGCCTCGCGCTGCGCGCTCTCCCCCTTCTCGTGGGTCGCGTCCTCGTTGGAGGTGGCGGCCCCAGGGGAGGCGGCGGCGGCGGGCGGCGTGGTGACCGCCGAGGGGGCGGTGGTGCCCGACGGCGCCGTCCCGGTGGACGTGGTCGTGGTGGTGGTCGTGGTGGAGGAGGTCGCGGCGTGCGAGATGATGGCTCCTCCGGCGACACCGCCGGCGATGAGGCCGAGGGCCGTGGTCGCGGCGGCGGTGCGGCGGTTGAGACCGCCGAACCGGGCCGGTCTCGACGGCTCCTCCGGCTGCGGGGTCTCCTGGTCGTCGTCGTGCTTCACGGGCACATCCTCCTTGCTGGCGCGCGGGCGTGGCGTCTCCAGCCTGGCGCCCGACCCTCAAGGTGGGCTGGCAGTATCCTCAGAATCGGCTGTGAATCCGTGGGCGGTGCGGGAGCCGGCCGGTGCCGGCCCCCACACGCCGCGACCTACGGAACGGTCGGCATCTGGCCCGCGTTCTCCTGGGCCTCGCGCGCCGCGCTCTCGCCGGCCTCGTGGGTGGCGTCCTCGTTGGGGTGGAAGGTGCCGCTGGGTGCGGTGGTCGCGGAACTGCCGCTCGCTCCCGGGGTCGCTGCCGCGGTGCTGCTCGCCGTCGCCGCATGGGAGACGATGTAGCCTCCGAGCATGCCCCCGGTCATCAGGCCGGCCGCGGTGGCGATGGCGGCGCCACGCCGGCCGAGACCGAAGCGCGACGAACGGTTGGGCTGCGGGTCCTGCGTGGTGCCGGTGATGGGGTCCATGGTGTGTGCCTCCGAGCCTTCTCTGCCGGTGTCCGCCGGCCATGGCATCAGAGTGCGGTCACACCCTCAGAACCGCCGGTGGACTTCCTGGGAGACCGCTGTGGAACACTCCGCCCGGCGGCGCCGGGACAGAGGCGGTTGCGCGAACCCGCCGGCGAGGCGGCTCCGGAACGCGCGCAGGCCGTCCTCCGACCCCGCCCGGGGCTCGGATTCCGAGCGCGGGGGGCGGTCCGCGTGTATAGTGACCCGGCGACGGCCCACCCTGGGTCGACCGATTGCCCGTGCTCTCCTCCGCCTTCTCGAACGGAACGCGCGCGTTGTTCAGAGAGTTCGGGAAGGCAGGAGCACAAGATGTCCAACGGGACAATCAAGAAGGTCGCATCCGACCGCGGGTTCGGGTTCATCGCCGCTGACGATGGGCAGGAGTACTTCTTCCATCGGAGCAGCGTCGACAGCACGCTCGACTTCGACCGCCTCAGCGGCGGCGAGGCCGTGACGTTCGAGGTCGAGGCGAGCCCCAAGGGCCCGCGGGCCGGGCAGGTGCGCGCCGCCTAGTTCGGCGCACGATCGGTCCGGGGCCGGGGCGGGCTCACCCGCCACGGCCCCAGGGCCGGTCACCGTCACGTCGGATGCGGCACCGCAACGGTCGTGCCGCGAAGCGGTGGCGCTCCGCCACCTCCCCGCCTTGGACGACGAGGATGAGCCGGTAGATCCGGCTGCTCGTGCGAATCCAGCAGGGGGAGGACGTGGACGAGCGTCAGACCGACACCGCGCGGAGCGCCGTCGAGCGACTGCGCTGGGTGGCGATGGCGCTGGCACTGGCCCGCGTCGGCCTCGCCCAGCCGCCGCCGGTGTCCAGGACCGCCGCGATCGGCACCGTCCTCGCCATGGCGGCGTACAACGCCATCGTGACGGTGGCCCGCCGCCGCGGCCGGTGGGCCGCACCGCTGGCGCTGACCGCCCTCGTCCTCGACTTCCTCGCCTGCACCGTCTGGGTGCTGCTCTCCGCCGACGACCCGTCGAGCTCCGCCTTCGCGATCTACATCTTCGTCGCCATCGAGGCCGCGGCGCTCTACCAGATGCGCGGAGCCGCACTGTTCGCGCCCGGGTTCGCCACCGGGTTCGCGCTGCTGACCTGGGCCCGGCACCACTACTTCGGCTTCCCCCTCGACAGCGGCAGCCTGGTGTTCCGATCCGGGATCGTCCTGCTGGTCGGCGTCGCCGTCGGCGCCATCGCCACCCAGAGCCAGCGGCGGCGCTTCGAGCTGGATCGCCAGGCGGAGGCGCTGCGCGCCTCCGAGCAGCGCTTCCGCACCATCGTCGACACCACCTCCATCGGCGTCAGCGTCGCCGACGCGCAGGGGCGGCTGATCAGCGCCAACCCCGCCTACCAGGAGCTCGCCGGCTACACCGAGGCCGAGCTGACGACGATGCGGATCATCGACTTCACCCATCCCGACGACGCCGGCGCGGACATGCGGCTCGCCCAGGAGGTGGCCAGCGGGCGGCGCAGCCACGGGCAGGTGGAGAAGCGGTGGATCCGCAAGAACGGAGAGGTGCGCTGGGTGCGCGTCAACGCCTCCCACCTTCCCGCCGCCGGCGGCGCGCCGGGACGGGTGGTCGCCATCGTCGAGGACATCAGCGAGCGCAGGCGGGCGGAGCGCGAGCTGGCCGAGAGCGCGGGGCGCCTGGCGGCGATCGCCGCCACCGACGTCCTCACCGGCCTCCCCAACCGCAGGGAGTTCGAGCGCCTGCTGGCCCTCCCGCAGAGCCGGTCCTTCGCCATCCTGGCCATCGATGTCGACAACCTCAAGGTTGTGAACGACGGGTACGGCCACGAGGCCGGGGACGCCGCTCTGCGAGCGATCGCCACCGCCCTGCGGATGGCGGTGCGCGACGGAGACGTGGTCGCCCGGAGCGGCGGTGACGAGTTTTCGGCGCTCCTCCCCGACACCGCCCCCGAGGCGGCGGTCCAGGTCGGGGACCGGTTGCGCCGAGCGATGCACGGCCTCGCGCTGCCCCACGGGCAGGCGCGGATCAGCATCGGCTGCGCCACCGGCCCGGCGATGGCGGACGCTGCGACCGTCCTCATCGCCGCCGACGAGGCCCTGTACCGGGCCAAGCGGAACGGGCGTGACCGGCTCGAGGCGGCGCCCGCGGTCAACGAGACCGGCTCGCAGCAGGTGCGCTGGGAGACGCTGGTGCCCAGCCTGCTGCGCGAGGACGGGATGGTCTCCGTCTTCCAGCCGATCGTCGGCCTTCGCGACGGGCGGGTGATCGGCTACGAGGCCCTGGGCCGTCCCACCGACGGGCCCCACGACATCGGGGTCGAGGGGCTGTTCGCGGCCGCCGACCGGATCGGCGAGGGCCGCAGCCTCGACTGGGTCTGCCGCCGCGCCGCGCTCCTGGGGTGCCGCGGCCTGCCCGCCTCGACCGCGCTCTTCCTCAACGTGGGGGTGTCGGTGCTCCTCGACCCGCTCCATGCCGTCGACCAGATGCTCCTGCTGCTGCGCTGGGCCGGCCGGGAGCCGGCTCAGGTGGTCCTGGAGATCACCGAGCGGGAGGCGGTTCGCGACCTCGAGCGGCTGCGGGTGGTGATCATGGAGTACCGCAGCCACGGCTTCCGGTTCGCCCTCGACGACGTGGGCACCGGCCACTCCACCTTCGAGGTCCTCTCGGTCGCGACGCCGGAGTTCATCAAGATCGCCGGCACCCTGACCCGGCACGCCGGCGAGGTCGGGCCACGGTCGGCGATCAGGGCGCTGGTGGCCTTCGCCGCCTCGAGCGGAGCGCGGGTGATCGCCGAGGAGGTCGAGAACGACACCACCGCCTCGCTGATGCGGCACCTCGGAGTGGATCTCGCCCAGGGCTTCATGTGGGGGACCCCGGCGGCGGCGTCGACGTGGCCGGCGGAGGGTGACCTCACCGCCCGCGGATGATCACGCCTCGAACGGTCCTCGGTGCCCCTCGCATGTTCTCGGCGGAGACGGCGCGAAGGTCGCGGCCGCGGAGACGGAGGCGCGGCGGGCGGCGAGCCGGGACACCATCTCCACCACCGCCCAGCAGCCGGCGCCGAGGGCGAGCCCGGCCACAACGTCGCTGACGTAGTGCTCGCCGAGGTCGACGACGGCGAAGCTGATGGTCAGCGGATAGAGCAGCCAGAGGCGGCTGATCCGGCGGCGCTGTCCGGCCATCATCGTCAGGGCGATGACCATGGGGACGGCGACGTGGAGCGACGGCATCGCTCCGTTGGGGAAGGGGTCGGCTCCCGAGTACAGCGCGCCGAAGCCGCCGAGGTGGTCGAGGACGGACACCACCACCCGTCCCACCGGCGGGACCAGGCCATGCTGTGCGGCCAGCCACGGCGGCATCTCGGGGTAGAGGAGGTAGCCGGCGAAACCGAGCGCCATCACCAGGGTGTAGGCGGCGACGTAGCCCTCGAAGCGGGCACGGTGGCGCCACCAGAGCCAGCCCCCGGCGAGGAGCGGGGCGAGGAAGTGCACGAGGTACTCCCCGACCAGCGGGAGCTGCCACCAGACCGCGCCGACCAGGCCGCCGAGGTGCGCCTGGAGCCAGGGCGCCGCGTCGACCCCGAGGACCCGGCGTTCGAGGATGGCGGGGCCGGCGGCGTGCACGCTGCCTGCCACCAGGGGCTGGAGGGCGCCGAGGTCCTCGAACATCACCGCGATGAACAGGAAGGGGACCCAGTCGCGCACGACCACGCGGAGACGCGGGACCAGCCCCGCGGCGACGAGCACGAGGAGGATGACGTGCTCGGAGGTGAGGCCGACGCGGTGGGTGGCCACCAGGGCGACGGACGCGACGGCGTAGACCGCGATCCCGGCGTTGACCAGCCGGAGCGCCGCCGCCGGTCGCACCCTCGCGACCACGGCGGCCGGGCTCCGACGAGGCTGCGCGCCGGCAGCCGCCCCCGTGGGGTCGCGGCGCCAGCCGGGCAGGTCGTCGACGCGGGCCGGATGCACCGCCATCGCGTGTCCCCCAGGAGCTCGGAATCGGGTGCCTCACTCGCACCATCCCAGTCGATCGCATCATTCCACACTTGAACGGTTTCAAACCGGTCGCGCCGACTCCCGTGAACTCCTCCATGGCGGCGGGCCCCGCGCACCGGTACGGTGGTGTCACCGGGCCGTCTCGGGGGCTCGCCGCGCCCGTGCTACGGTCGGCCGGCGCCATCGCGCAGAACATTCCGAGAGAGGGGCGACCCATCTCCACGTCCACGCTCACGCTCCGTGGCGTCCTCTGCCACCCTGGATCCCGCGTCGCCGGGAGCGCCCTCGGCATCCTCCTGCTGGTGCGCACCACCGACCTCGGCGGCGCCGCGCGCGACGTGCACGCTGCCAGCCCGGGATGGCTCGCCGCCGGCCTCGCCCTCACCGTGCTGACCTTCACCGCCGGTGTGGTGCAGTGGGGCGTGCTCCTCCGCGGCGCCGGCACCCGCATCCTCTGGCGCTCGGTCGCCTCCTGGCAGGCGCAGTCGGTGTTCGCCGGCCACGTCCTCCCCACCGCCGCCGCCGGTGACGCGGTCCGCGCCGTCAACGCCTGCCGGGCCGCGGGCAGCGGCGCCGGGATCGGATCGATCCTGGGCAGCCGGCTCGCCGGCGCTCTGAGCATGGCGGTGTGGGGGCTCGCCGGCGCGGTGACCCTGCGCGGAGTGTTCGGCGTGCCCGTCCTCGCCGCCGCGGCGGCCTATGTCGCCGGCATCGTCGTCGCCTGGCTGCTGGTGCTGACGGCGCGGCCGTCGGCTCCCGCCCGTCCCGGGAGGCGGGGCGGGCTCGCCACCCGCGGCGCCCGGGTCGTCGCCTCGCTCCGCGACGGCTGTCACGCCATCCGCCACCGCACCGGGGCGATCGTGATGTGCCTGATGATCGCGCTCCTGGGATGGGGCTGCCAGCTGCTGGCCCTGGTCGCCTTCGCGCACGCGGTGGGCGTCGTGGTCCCGCCCACGGTCTTCGCCGTCGCCCTGCCGATCTCCCTGGTCGCGACCTGGTCACCCGCCTCGGTCAACGGTGTCGGCCTTCGCGAGGGGGTGATGGCCGGGGTGCTGGTGCACGCCGGCGTCAGCGCCGCGCACGCCGGAGCGGTGTCGCTGATCATCGACCTGCAGATGCTCCCGATCGCGCTCGGTGGAGCGATCACCTGGATGGTCGCCCGGCGGCGGTGTCCACGAGTTCGGGCGGTTGCTCCGCCGCGGTGACGCCCTGGTACTGTCCGGTGATGCCCTCGACGCCGCTCCGCACCGGCGAGGCGTGGCCGGCCCTGCCGCTCGAGGAGTGGCAGGACACCTACGCAACCCTGCACATGTGGACCCAGATCGTCGGCAAGGTGAAGCTCGCCTCGACGCCGCGGCTGAACCACTGGTGGAACGTGACCCTCCAGGTGACCTCCCGCGGTCTCACCACCGGCCTGATGCACCACGGGACCCGCGGCTTCCAGATCGACCTCGACCTCCTCGACCGCACTCTCGTCGTCACCACCGCCGGCGGCGCCCGCCGCACCGTCGGGCTCGGCCCCTCGCTGTCGGTCGCCGGCTTCTTCGGCCAGGTCATGGGGGCGCTGGGCGAGCTCGACCTGCCGGTCGCCATCCACGCCAGGCCGGTCGAGGTGCCGGTGGCCATCCCGTTCGCGGAGGACGAGGTGCACCACACCTTCGACGCCGAGCAGGCGCGGCGGTTCTGGCGGGTCCTGGTTCAGGCCCAGCGGGTGCTGGAGGTGTTCCGCGCCCGGTACGTCGGCAAGGCCAGCCCGGTCCACTTCTTCTGGGGCGGGTGCGACATGGCGGTCACGCGGTTCTCCGGCCGGCCCGCCCCCCCGCATCCGGGGGGCGTCCCCAACTGCCCGGACTGGGTGATGACCGAGGCGTACTCGCACGAGGTGAGCAGCTGCGGGTTCTGGCCGGGAGGGATGGGGAGGGAGGCCGCCTTCTACGCCTACGCGTACCCCGAGCCCGACGGGTTCCGCGACCATCCGCTCGACGTGCCCGCCGCCCGCTACGACCCCGACCTCGGCGAGTTCCTCCTGCCCTACGACGAGATGCGGCGCGCCGCCGACCCCGACGCGGCCCTGCTGCGGTTCCTCCAGACCACCTACGAGGCGGCCGCGAACCTGGCCGGCTGGGACCGGGCCGCGGTGGAGCGAGCCGGCTAGCCCCCGGCCAGCCCGCGCCTGCGCGGCCGCGGGGTGATCCCACCCCTGCGCTCCCCCGCGGGGGTGTGGCGGCGGGCGGGAGGCCCGCATACGCTCGGGCGAACCGTGGACGTCATCGCCACCGCGCTCGCCCTCCCGCCCGCGCTCGGCCGCGTCGGGCCGCTGCGCCGGTCGGTCCACCCGGTCGCCGCGGTGGCCCTGGGGCCGGGCACCTCGCTGCGTGACGGGCGGCTCGAGGTCGGGGTGGCCGCCGCCGAGGCCTGTTTCGTCAGCCCCGCGCTCGCCGGGGTGCGGATCGGCACCACCAGCCCCGGCGAGAGCGCGCGGATCGTCAAGGTGCTCGACGCGGTCGAGCCGCGCACCAAGGGTCGAGGCGGCGCCGGGGTGTTCCCCGGGCTGATCGGCCGGGCGCTCCCCCAGGGCCAGGGCGACGTCCACGTGCTCCGTGGCGCCGCCGTGGTCACCGCCGGCTTCCTGCCCCGCGCCCAGGAGGCGCTGGTCGACATGTCCGGCCCGGCGGCGCCGCTCTCGCCGCTGGCGGCGCTCCACTGCGTCGTGGTCGAGTTCGAGCCCGCCGCCGGCGCCGCCTGGGAGGCGGTGGCCACCGCGCTGCGGATGGGTGCGCTGCGGCTCGCCGCCCACCTCGCCGAGGTGGGGCTCGACGCGCCTCCCGCGGCGGTCGAGGAGCTGCCGCCGACCAGCCTGCAGCGCAGCCCCGGCGACGCGCTGCCCCGGGTCGTGGTGGTCACCCGGCTGCAGTGCCAGGGCGCCTTCAAGGACGTCCTCGTCTATGGGGGCACCATGGCCGGCGCGCTGTCGGTCTGCCTCGACCCCAACGAGCTCGAGGACGGCGCGGTGGTGGGCGCGCAGTACGGTCACCCCGGGCTGAAGAACCCCACATACCTCTTCCAGAACCACCCGGTGGTGGGCGCGCTGCGGGCGCGGGACGGCATCGACCTCCGGCTGGCCGGCCTGGTGCTCAGCCCCGAGCCGGTGGAGCAGGCCCGCAAGGAGCTGGTCGCCGCTCACTGCGCCCGGCTCTGCGCCGCCCTCGGCGCCGACGCCGCGATCGTCACCAAGGAGGGCGCGGGCAACGCCGACGCCGACCTCGCCCTCACCATGGACGGCCTCGAGGAGCTGGGGATCCCCGCCGTCGGCCTCTTCGCGGAGATGGCCGGGGCGGACGGGAGCGGCCCTCCGCTGGTGGTCGCGCCCGACCGCGCCATCGCCGTGGTGAGCACCGGCAACTACGACCAGCCGCTGCGCCTGCCCGCCGTCGAGCGCGTCCTCGGCGGCCGCGGGCTGGCGGTCACGGGCGCCGCGGCGGACGCGGCGCTCGAGGTGCCCACCGCGGTGGTGTACGGATCGCTCAGCCCGCTCGGCTGGGGACGGCTGCGGGCGATGCCATGACCATCCGCGCCGTCCACTACCTCAACCAGTTCTTCGCGGGCGTCGGCGGCGAGGAGGCGGCCGGGTCGCCGCCGGCGCGCCGCGAGGGCGCGGTGGGGCCGGGGCGGCGGCTGCAGACGATGCTCGGTGACGCGGTGTGGATCGAGGCGACCGTGCACTGCGGCGACGACCGCGCCGCCTCCGACCCGGAGGCGCCGCGGGCGATCCTCGAGCTCGCCGGCGACACCGACCTGATCATCGCCGGCCCCGCCTTCACCAGTGGCCGCTACGGCATCGCCTGCGCCCGGGTGGTTGCGGCCGCGGTCGCCGCCGGCGGCCGCGCCGTCGCCTCGATGCACGGCGACAATCCGGGCGCGGGCGAGGCCGGCGCCGCCCCCGTGGTGCTGAGCCTCGAGACCGCTCGGGGGATGGAGGAGTCGCTGCGCCGTCTCGCCCACGCCGTGGGCGCGATCGCCGCCGGTGACGATCCGTCCTCCGTCGACCATGTGCTCGTGCGCGCGGTGCGGAGCAACCGCCTCGCCGACCGCTGCGCCGCCGAGCGTGCCGTGGATCTCCTCCTGGCGCGGTTGCACGGCGACCGCGCCGCCACGGAGATCGCCATGAGCGGCTTCGGGCGGGTCAGCCCGGCGGCTCCGGTCGCCGATCCCGGCACGGCGGTGATCGCGCTGCTCACCGAGGGGGCGCTGGTGCCCCACGGCAACCCCGACCGGCTCGAGTCGGCCCGTGCCCGGCGCTGGCTGCGGTACTCGCTGGCGGGGCGCGCCGGGCTCGCCGCCGGCGAGTTCGAGTCGGTGCACGGCGGGTTCTCGACGGTGCTCGCCAACGCCGACCCCCATCGCATCCTCCCCCTCGACGTCGCCCGCGAGATGGAGGCCGAGGGCCGCATCGGCCGGCTCCACGACGACTACCTGGTGACCGCGGGCAACGGCACCCACGTCGCCACCGCCACCGGGTTCGGGGTGGAGTGGGCCGCGGAGCTGCGCCGTGCCAGCGTGCAGGCCGCGATCCTCACCGCGACGTGAGGGACCGGGACGCGTTGCGGGTCAACGCTCGCCAAGGAGCTGGAGCGCGCCGGCATCCCGACCGCCGTGCTCTGCAACCTCGTCCCGATCGCGCTGAGCGTGGGCGCGCCACGGATCGTGCCCACCCGCGGCATCCAGTTCCCGTCCGGGGATCCGTCTCTCTCCGCGGCCGAGGAACGGGCCTGGCGCCGCCGTCTCCTGGAGACCGCGCTGCGGGCGGTGGCCACGGCGGTGAGCGGCCCGACGGTGTTCGACCCCGCGGAGGTCACCGGCGTGGCGGCCGCCGGATGAGGGCGTGGTGACCACCGGCGCGGCCGTCTCCGCCGCCTGCCAGCTGCTGGTGCACGCCCCCGGCATGGCCTGCCACGGCAGCAAGCCGGCCCGCGAGCTGCCCGGCGACCCGGAGGTGGCCGCCGCCTTCCGCGCGGCGCTGCGGTCGTTTCCCGAGGCGGTGGCGTACGCGCCCCACCAGGCCTTCATCGGCAACCTCCATCCCCGCGACCTGCCGCCGCGACCGTGGGTGGGGCACCCGCTCGAGGGCGCGCGACCCGACGGTCCGGACGGCGGGGTGCTGGACGAGCTCGACCTGCTCGGCGCCATGGCGGCGGTGGACGAGTTCAACCTGGTGATGCTCGACCCCGTGGTCGCCTCCCGCGCCGCCGAGCGGCTGGCCCACCGGCCGGCGACCGCCGGCCTGGTGCTCGCCGAGGGCTGCGCCGGCGACGTCGAGGCCGCCGCCGCCGTCCCCGGGGCCATCCCCCTGCGGCTCGGCTCCACCGAGGAGATCGGCGGCGTGCTCCGCGCCGCCCACGACAGCGACGAGGCGCTGAGCGCGCCGGTGCTGCTCGAGAACCTGGTCAACAAGGCGACGGCGACGCTCGCGCTCCTCGACCTGCTGCATCGCACCGGCATCGACCCGGGGTCCATCGACTACGTGATCTCCTGCTCGGAGGAGGCGGTGGGCGACCGCTACCAGCGCGGCGGCGGCAACATGGGCAAGGCCGTCGCCGGTGCGGCCGGCCTCCAGCAGGCGTCGGGCGTCGACGTCAAGAACTTCTGCGCCGGCCCGCTCTCGGCGCTGGTCATCGCCGGCAGCCTGGTGTCGGCGGGGGTGTTCCGCCGGGTCGCCGTGGTCGGCGGCGGCTCGCTCCCCAAGCTCGGCATGAAGTTCCAGGGCCACCTGCGCCACGGGCTCCCGGTGCTCGAGGACGTCCTCGGCGCCTGCGCGCTGCTGGTCGAGGCGGATGCCGCCGGCCTGCCGCGGCTGCGCCTCGACGCGGTGGGACGCCACCGGGTCGGCGCCGGCGCCTCCGGGCCGCAGATCATGGAGGCGCTCGCGTTCGAGCCCCTCGACCGGGTCGGGCTGCGCTCGATGGACGTCGACGACTACGCCACCGAGCTCCACGATCCCGACGTCACCGAGCCGCAGGGCTCGGGCAACGTCGCCGACCGCAACTACCGCACCCTCGCCGCGCTCGCGGTGCGCCGCGGCGAGATCGGGCGCGACGGCATCGACGCCTTCGTCACCGGGCGCGGCATGCCCGGCTTCGCGCCCACCCAGGGACACATCGCCTCGGCGCTCTGCTACCTGCCCCACGCGCTCCGGCGCCTGGGTCCGGAGGGATCGGCCGAACGGGTCATGCTGCTGGCCAAGGGCAGCCTCTTCCTTGGCAGGATGTCGCAGCTGTCGGACGGGATGAGCGTGCTGCTCACCCGCGGTGGCTGACAGGAGGGATGCATGTTCGAAGGCAGACAGGTCGTGGTCCTCGGTGAGCGCGACGGCGTCGCCGGGCCCGCCATCATGGCCTGCGTCGAGGCGGCCGGCGGCTCGGTCGTCTTCGCCGCCAGCGAGTGCTTCGTCTGAACCGCGTCGGGAGCCATGGACCTGCACAACCAGGCGACCATCAAGGAGCTGGCCGAGAAGCACGGCCGTGACTCGCTGATGGTCATCCTGGGCTCGCCCGACCCGGAGTCGGCAGGCCTCTCGGCCGCCACCGTGGTCACCGGCGATCCCACCTACGCAGGTCCGCTCTCGGAGGTCCAGTTGGGCCTCGACGTGTATCACATCCTCGAGGACGAGGTGCGCAGCGCTGTTCCCGCCCAGGTCTGGGAGGAGCAGATCGGCGTCATGGCCGAGGTGCTCGACGGCCCCGGGCTCACCGAGATGGTGAGCGGGATCCGCGGGTCGCGAACCGGCGCCTGAGCGCCTCCCGCCGCAGCGCCGCCCGGCGGCGCTGCGGCGCGGCCGTCAGTGCCGGCCGCCGGCGCGTGCGAGCAGGAGGGCGCCGGCGGTCGCCGGGATCAGGGTCAGGCAGCCGCCCGCGACCAGCGCCGCGGCGTCGGCCGGGGCGAGCAGGTGGCTGGAGAGCCCGAGGGTCGCGGCGGCCGCCGGCATCCCCAGCTGCGCCGAGGCGGCCAGCCCGGTGGCGATGCGGTCGCGACCGGCGGCGGCGAGGGCGCCGAGGACGTGGGTGACCACCGCGGCCAGCGCCAGGGCGGCGGCGAGGGCGAGCCGCGACGGCGAGGTGAGCAGCGCCCGGAGGTCGAGCTCGGCTCCCAGGAGCACGAAGAACATCGGCACGAAGAAGCCGTTGCCCAGGCCGGCGAGCTGGAGGCTGAGCCGGTCCGGCTCGCGAAGCCGGACCAGGACCATCCCGGCCACGAATCCCGCGACCAGGAGGCTCGCCCCGGTGCGCTCGGCGATCGCCGAGAGCCCGAGCAGGAGCACCATCGACAGGCGCAGCTGCAGCGCCCAGTTGCGGGTCCGCGATTGCTCGAAGAGCCGGTGGGAGATGTCGCCGCGGAGGCGGGGGAGGAGCGCCATGAGGGCGGCGCCGGCGACGACGATGGCGGCGTCGCCGGCGAGCGCCTCGCCGAGTCCCGCCGATCCCGAGAGGGTCAGGGGCATGAGCACCACGGTGACCGAGTCGGCGATCGCCACCCAGGCGATGAGGACGGCGACCGCGTCGCCCCCGATCCCGCGCTCCTCGATGATCGGGAATGCCACCGCCGCCGAGCTGCCGGCGATGAGGACGGCGAGGAGCGTGGCGTGACCGAGGCCGACGCCGCGGTCGACGAGGAGGCCCGCCGGCACCGCGGTGGCGGCGACCACCGCGAAGGCGGCGAGGCCGCGGACGAACCCGCGGCGGATCGCCGGCGAGCCGATGTCGACGTGGGCCCCGGCGTTGAGCATCAGCATCGCGAAGCCGAGGGCGCGGAAGACCGGCAGCGGCGCCGCGCCGGGGTCGACGAGGCGCAGGCCGGTGTGCCCGAGGAATGCGCCGGCGGCGAGCTCGCCGACCACGACGGGGATGAGCCCGCTCCGGCCCGCGGCGAGCAGGGGGCCGGCCAGCCCGGCGATGACGAGGATGGCGAGCTGGACGAACATGGGTCGGGATCATGGCGCCCCCACCATTCGCGATGCACGTGTGGATCGTGCCCGCGGCGCGCCGGCCGGCCCGCCATGGCTGCGGCGGTGCGGTGCCGCCGCCGACAATGGGCGCTGTCATGGGAGACGAGACCGCGGAGGGCCTCGACCCGATCCAGCGCCGGGTGGGCGCGGCGATCGCGTCGGCGCGTGCGTCGGCCCGGCTGAGCCAGGAGCGGCTGGCGGCGGAGGCGGGACTCGGACAGCCGGTGATCTCCCGCATCGAGTCGGGGCGTCGCCGGGTCGGCGTCGACGAGCTGCTGCGGATCGCCACCGCGCTCGGGATCGACGCCGGCGAGCTGCTCGCCACCGGGGGGGCCGCCGACGGTGACGAGACCGTGCTCGAGCAGCTGCGCGACCCCGCGGTGGCGGTGCCGCTGGGCTGGGTGCCCGGCTTCCTCGACGACCTCGAGCGGCTGGAGCGGCTGGGCTCCGGAACATGACCGACCGGCGGCCGATCCGCGAGGGTGTGGAGCGGGCCGCCGCGCTGCGCATCGAGCAGCGCCTGGGTGCGGCTCCGATCCGCGACGTCTTCGCGGTGATCGAGGACCTGCGTCCGGATGCGATGGTGATCCGCCGCCCCATGACCGGCGGCCCCGGCGGAGCCCTGGTCGGGATCCGCGACCGCTGGCTGGTGATCGTCAACACCCACGAGCGCGTCCTGCGTGAGCAGCGCGACATGGCCGCGCACCTGCTCGGCCATCTGCTGCTCGACCCCGGGTCGCGGCGCCTCCACGTCGAGGTCGACATGCTCGACGGCAGCACCCCCGCGAGGGTGCGGGCGAGCGCGTTCGCGACCAACTGGCTGGTCCCGGTCTCGGCGATCGCCGGATGCGCCGCCGCCTGGGGGCTGGAGAGCTGGGGCGCCGAGCACCTCACCGCGGTGTCGATGGAGTACGGGATCAGCGTCCGGGCGCTGGTCTGGCAGCTGCTCACCACCTCGACCCTCGGGGAGGCCGACCGCCGCCGGGTGGTGGGCGCCGGCGAGGCGTCGCCGGAGGACACCCTCCGCCTCGCCAGCAGGATGGGGATGTCGGAGTACGTACGCAGCGGCCTCGCCGCCCGGGGGGCGGTGGCCTGGCCGCGGCGGTACGTCGCGCTGGTGGCCCGGGCGTACGACCGCGGTGACCTGGCGCGCGCCGAGGTCGAGAGGCTGCTCGAGGACGACGCGCTGGTGCGCCAGGTCACCGACCTCAGGGGTCGGGACCGGGACGCCGCCGGCTCCTGAACCGCTGGGGCCCGGCCACCGCGCTGCTGCGTGCGGATGACCGGGCCCGTGCGTGTGTGAGATCCCCGCCAGCGTAGGCGGCACCGCGCCTCCAGGTCACCGGACGCCGCGCCCGAGCCGGCGCGGCCACGCCCGTCCACGCGATCGCATCGGAGCGGGCCCGTGGCGTTGCGATCTCATGCGGCGAGCGCATCGTCGTGGCGCCCTGCCAACCGTGTCCGGTACGCATCCGCCGGTGATATTCGGATATCGCATGACCCACCGCCGCATCGTGCGCACGCTCATTCACCTGCGGGCGCCGGCGCGGGGCGGCCGGGTTGGGCGAACTGCAACGGGGATCGCCGGGGCTGGTGGGTCTGTGGGACATCGGCGCCGCCGGGTTCACCGCTCTGTCCGGTGACACCGTGCCGGCGGCGCCATACCTTCAGCGCATGTGCCACGCACGAGCAGTGCAGCCCTCTCGCGTGGTTCCACGTCTCGGCTTCCTCGTCGGGTGGCGGCGGAATTCGGGGATCCGCAAGGAGGGAAATGTGATCTCAGCCTAGACCAGGCACTCGGTTGCACGTCACTCGACAACACCGGTCACATGACATGTGCCTGCACATGCGCGAGGTAGTACGTCCCATGGTTGCAACACGATTCAGACGGGCACGGAGAGCGCGGCGCGTGCTCCCCCTGCTGTTGGTTCCGGCGCTGCTCGGAGCCGTCGCCCTCGGTGGGACCCGCATCTCGTCGAGCAAGCCCGTCTCCGCGGCGGGTGAGCTCCCGATGGTCCCGCCGATCTTCCACCTCAACGACGGGCCGACGTGGTTCGACACCGGCGTGGACGTCTCCGGCACCCACTCCCTGGCGGTGGCGACGCCGGGCACCACGGTGAAGTTCATCGTGGGACCGCCCGACACCCTCAGCGACCACGATCCCGACAGCGTGATCTGGCCGACCGGCGCACCCGGCATGCCCTTCCACAATGACGGCGGCTTCATCGGGGAGAAGTCGGTCACGCTGACCACCCCCGGTCTGTATGCGTTCCAATGCACCATTCATCCCTACATGCTCGGCGCGGTGCTGATCGTCGACCCCGCCGCGGCGGCCGGCGGCACCCTGGTGCCCGACTTCGGGAAGATGCTGAGCGTCCGCGGCGTCGACAAGCCGCTGCCCTCGGCGTCCGACTACATCTACCGGCTGGTCCGGGTGTTCTTCGTCATCACCAACTCCGAGAACTGGAGGCGGTACTACCCGGACAAGGCGGGGTCGTGGATGCCGCGATACGCGCCGTCCCCGATCATCGTCCACGACGCCAGCGGGACGCCGAACCTGATTCCCAACCTCGAGACCTTCTTCCATCAGTACTTCCATGAGCCGGTCGCGATTCCCGCGATCACCGATGCGCAGCACCCCAAGGTCCCGGGGGTGGGCGAGGTCATGCAGTCCACCCAGATGGAGGAGCTCAACGAGAAGGCCTATCCGGGCACGGTCTCCTTCATCGACACCAACAGCTGGAAGGTGGTCCGGAAGTTCGGGCTCCCGAGCATCAACAACGGTGGTGGCCTCGACAACCCCCACAACCAGTGGGTGAGCCGGGACGAGAACACCGTCTACTCGGACGAGTGGTTCTCCAACAAGACCACCGCGTTCGACCGCTTCACCGGCCAGTTCCTCCGCCAGACGGTGGTGGGACTCTCGCCGGCCCACGTGGTCACCCGCAGCGCCACCGACGAGCTGATCGTCGGCATCAACGGCGGCAACAGCCTCGCCGAGGTCGCGCCCGGCGACAACGGCGTCATGAAGAACTTCTCGGCGGTCCTCCCCGGAGAGGGCATCGCCCATCCGCACGCCCACTGGCTGAGCCCCGACGGCAACACCGCGGTCGCCCCGAATGCCAACTTCGACAGCGCTTCGCTGTTCAACCTCAACGCCAACGATCCCAACCTGTCGATCACCAAGCGGACCTTCGTGGGCAGCATCCCGATCGCCACGGCGATGAGCTCGACCGCCGACCGCGCCTACTCCGCCGGCCTGATGAGCAACAACATCGTCTGCATCTCGATGGCCGGCCCCGCCTGCCACGACGGCGGCAGGCTGGTCGACAGCAAGAACATCTCGCTCACCAAGGGCTACGACTACGTCAGCGGGCTGATGAGTGGCACCTCGGGCATCCCGATCGAGCTCCCCCCGCTCAGCGCGGACTCCGGCAGCAGCGCGATGGGTCCCGGCTTCCTGCCGATCCAGAACGCGGTCAGCCCGGACAACCGGGTGATGCTGGTCGCCAACGCCGTCTCCGGCACCATCAGCGTCATCGACATCGCCAGGGACGAGGTCGTCAAGGTCCTGCCCTGCGATCCCGGATGCCACGGCGTCAACTGGGGCGCGAAGAAGGGTGGCGGCTACTACGGCTACGTCACCAGCAAGTTCGCGAACATCACCTCGGTCGTCGACTCCGACCCGGCCGGTGACGGCGACATCTCCAAGGTCGCGGTGGTCGGCAGGTTCCTGACCGACACCGACTCCGGCACCAAGACCGACGTCAGCCCCAAGAAGCTGCAGGGCCTCCGCGGCCAGTACACCACCGACGGGATGGGTGGCCAGGGCGTCCTCGGCCTTCCGATCGCCTACAACGGCTGGGTCCAGAGGCTCCCCGACGGGCTGAAGGCCGGCCTCACCTGCCAGCAGCGGGATCCGATGAATCCCCGGGCCTGCGGCTGACGACGACGATCACCTGACCCTCGGGTGCCCGTCCCAGGTGGGGCGGGCACCTCTCGGGGTCACGCCCGATGATCGCACGTCCGGAGCGAGTCGACGAGCCTCACCAGACAGCCGGCGAGCGCCGGCGCGCCGGCGCCGCCGTCGCCGCGTGAACTCCGATCGAGCTCGGCGTCGAGCTCGGCGAGGAGCCGGTGGGCGCGCTGCACCCGCGCCTCGGGCCCGTCGATGACCAGGCGGGGGACGGTCGCGCTGCGCTCGCCCTCGGGCGGCAGGCTCCGCGCCAGCGCGGTGGTGACGGCCGTCGCGCCGTCGAGCAGCCGGGCGGCGGCGGGGACGCGCTCCCGCCGGAGGGCGTCGGCGAGGCGTCCGAGCAGCTCGTCCAGGTCCTCGCAGAGGGTGCGCTGGTGGCGGCGCACGATCTGCAGCTCCAGCTCGTCGTGGGACAGCTCGCGCCAGTGGCGCTGGGCGCCGATCAGCCGCTGCAGGCGCCCGGCGCCGCCGTCACGCTCCGCGGCGGGAGCATCGGCGTGTCCGCGCCGCAGCTCATGGGTGGCGACGGCCGAGCGGGCTGACGCTCCGCACCTCGAAGCCCAGCCGGCGCAGGGCCGCCCGGGCCTGGGTCGTGTTGAAGTCGAGGACGTCGATGCCGGTCGCCCGGGCGAAGACCTCCTTGACCGGGTACAGCGTCCTCTCGATCTCGACGGCGTGCTGCCGGACCATCCCGAAGTCGCCGTCGCGCACCGCGCGGAGCACGTCCGCCCTGCGGAGGCGCAGCCGCACACCGCGAACCACCAGCTCCACGGCGTCCACCTTGGCCTCGGGCATCCGGCACTCCTGGGGTGGTCGGCGCTACACCAACCATAACAACAACCATACTCCTACCAGAGCAGGCGAGATCGGCGGGAGGTGACACCCGGGCAGGGGGATCCGCCTCGGCTGAGCGGGCACCTTAACCGGCTTGGCGGCGGATATACTCATAATCACAATAATCCTACAAGCGCTCGGCACGCGACACGCTGCCCGCCCTGGGCATCCCGGAGAGCTGCAGGGCAGAGGTGACCCCGACGTTGAAGAAGCGCGTTCTGATCCCGGCAGCCGAGCTGGTGCTCGCCCCGTTGATCTTCAGCTGGATGGTGATCGTGGGCCTGACCAAGGGCATCATCACGATCACGCCGGACATCGGCCGCTATCGCAAGATGCGCGACATGTGACCTGCGGCCTGACTCGTGCAGGTCACGAGTCCGACCGATCGCGGGCTTGTCGGGTACACTGATCTCATCACCCACTCGGGTGATGTTCGCTCGTGGTCGTCCCCCTTCTCGACCTGGACACGCGCGGCACCCCTTCCAGGTTCGGGAAATGGAGATACCGATGCAGACAGGCAACGTCAAGCGCATCGTCTTCGAGCGCGGCTTCGGTTTCATCACCGGTGACGATGGCCACGAGTACTTCTTCCATCGCAGCGGTCTGGACAGCTCGATCGACTTCGACCGGCTCGCCGGCGGCGAGCAGGTGAGCTTCGACCTGGAGCAGAGCGACAAGGGCCCCCGCGCCCGCGCGGTGCGGATGGCCTAGGCACTCGCCTCGCCGCGGGTGCGCTGGTCGCATCCGCGGTGGCGACGTGCGAGGCGGTGGAACCGAGAACGAGGATCACCACGGCCCGAGCACAGGGCTGAGGAGAGGCCAGTGAACGTCCGGCATTATCACGTCACCGAGCGGCTCGGGCAGACCGAGCGCGTGGTCGTCGCCACCTTCTCGTCGGCATTCCAGGCGGGACGCGACATGGCGCTCCGCGAGCGCGCGTCGCACGCCGTCGTGCCGGAGCGGCGCGACGAGCCGATGGTCGAGTTCGGCCCCGGGGAGGACGCCCGGCGGGAGCCGCAGCAGCGAGCGGTCATCAGCTACGAGGCGTGCTGCTGCACCGTCGACACGGGGATCGCACCCGCCTGATCCGGGCCCGGCGCCCCGCGGCCGGTGCCGATGTGCGCGCAGGTCTCCCTGTCGAGACCCGCGCCCCGCCCCGGGCCCACGGTGACCCGCAGGGCCTGGTAGGGCCCATGTCCGGTCCCGGGGGTGGATTTCCGGCGCCGATCGGCGTATGGTCGTGCCCGCCCGGGGGGCACAGGAAGGGAGGATCCAGTGGACGAGCACCGTGTGTGTGGCGAGCCCCCGAGAGGGCGGTGGGGAGTTCGGTCCGCGAGGCGGGCGGCGGTGGCCGCGGCGCTGGGCGCCGGCGGCCTCGCCGTGTCCGCGCTCGGCGGCGCCGGCGCCGGTCTGCGCGCGCAGGCTGCGGAGGTCATCCCCAACGATGTCTGGGTGGACAACGCCGGGGGCCATCTCGGACCCTTCCACGACGACGACAGGCGGCTGAGCTGCGCCCCCATCACCGTGACCGGGGCGCGCTTCGCGCACACCGCCGGCAGCTTCGAGATCGTGCTGGTGAGGCCCAGCGCCGGCCGGGACCACCCCGTCCTCGAGGCCGGCTGGCAGTTCGACCGCAGCCAGGGCGGCCACCAGCTCCTCCGCACCCTCAGCGGCGCCGAGCTGGTGTCGAAGGCGCGCGCGCTGGGCGCGACCGAGAGGTCCGGCGGGTTCCACTTCGAGTTCCGCTTCCTCCAGCAGCCCCACCAGCACAAGCCGTTCTGGGTATCGGCGGACTGCCCGGTCAGGGCGGCCGAGATCGCCCCCCGGCCGGCGGCGGCGGCACCGGCGCCGGTGGCCCCGATGCCCTCGACGCCGGTCGCGAAGGCGGCCGCGGTGACCCCGCCGAAGACCGGCGCGGACGTGCGCTGGGGCGGCGCCGCGCTGCTGGTCCTCGCGGGTGCCGGCCTCCTGGGCGGGGCGCGGCGGCTGCGGTGGCGGTGGTGGGTCAGCCGGGGCTGATCCCGATCGCCTCGTAGGAGGTCGCCTCGGTCACCCCGCCGGAGGCGCAGTCCGACGGGTGCGCGGGGTCGATCTCGCCGCTGATGCCGAACCTGTCGCCGGTGAACTCGCCCTGGGTGACCGTGCCGCTGCCGAGCAGGTGCCAGCCGGTGCTGCCGAACGAGAACATGCCCGCGGAGGTCCGGCCGTTGTCCCAGCGCACGGTGAAGTGGGCGGTGCCCTGCCCGGCGGCGCAGCTGAGCGAGCCCGTGCCCGCGCCGGTCAGCGTGCCCGACAGGATGGCGCCGTCGGCGAGCCGGCAGGGGCCGAGGTTCTGGGCCAGGGTGAAGCCGCCGTCCTGCGGGCTCGCGGTCACCCCCGGGGTGAACGCCACCCGTCCGAATCCGTAGCAGCCCTCAGGGCCCTGGCCCGCGGCGTGGGCCGCTCCCGGCAGCGCCACCCCCAGTCCGGTGCAGGCGACCACCACGGTCGCGGCCGCGGTGACAGCGGGCATCCGTCGCATCAGCTCATCCCTCCTTGGCGCCGGTGGCGCACGGGTCCTGTCTGGTGCCGCCGCACGGTGGCGACGGTGACCACGGTGTGGGCGAGGTCGCGGGCGCCCCGCTGGGCGCGCACCTCGAAGCCCGACGACGCCACCTCGGCGCGAAGCTCGCCGCGGGTCGGCCAGGAGCCGGCGCCGAGCAGGCGGGTGCCCGCCCCGCTCATCAGCCGGCTCATCGCCGGCGTGCGCGGGTTGATCATGGCGATCACCAGCAGGCCGCCGGGGCGGAGCACCCGGTGGAACTCGGCGAGCGCGGCGCGGCGATCGGGCAGGAAGTGGAAGGCCTGGGTGGTCACCACCGCGTCGAGGGCGCCGTCGCGCAGCGGCAGGCGGAGCGCGTCGCCCTGCACCCAGGCGCCGCGGACGCGTGCGGCGGCGCGCCGCAGCATCCCCATCGACAGGTCGCAGCCCACCACCCGCGGACCCCGGGCATCCGCACCGATCCGCGCGGCGAGGATGCCGGTGCCGCAGCCGACGTCGAGCACCCGGCGCGACCCCTCGGCCCGCAGCTCGGCGACGACCGCGTCGTGGGCGGCGCGGTACACCACCCGCTGCAGCGCCCCGGTGTCGTACAGGTGCGCGGCGCGGTCGAAGAAGCGCCGGACCCGCGGCGAGCCGGCGGTCACGGCGCGCCGCCGGGGGCGTCGGGGCGCGTCCGCCCGGAGAGGATCGCCTCGGCGAGGCGGATCACCACCGGCGCCTGCTCGGGGAGGTGCTCGATGCGGTCGAGGCGGGCGGCCTCGCGCACCAGCTCGGCGATACCGCCGACCAGCATCGTCAGCTCGGTGCCGTCGGCCTCGGGGATGGCGGGGTCCTGGCTGCGCGCGATCGCGTTGAGGGTGCGCATCTGCGCGACCGACCACTCCAGCGCCTGGGCGCGCAGCTCCAGCGCGCGGCCGCCCACGGTGGTCACCGCCGCCTCCGCGGCGCGCACCAGCCGAGGCTCGGCGGCGAGGGTGTCGAAGTAGGTCTGCAGGCTGACCCGCAGCCGGGTCCGCCAGTCCCGCCCGGGGACGGCGGCGAGCTCGGCGGCGATCCGGCCGGCGACGAAGCGCTGTCCCAGCCGGCCGGCGGCGAGGATGCAGTCCTCCTTGTCGGCGAAGTGCTCGTAGAAGGTGCGCCGGGAGACCCGGGCGCGCTCGACGATGTCGCCGACGGTCATCGCGGCGCAGCCCGTGGTGCCCATCAGCTGGCCGGCCGCGGCGATGAGTCGCCCCCGATGCGAGGCAAGGACGGCCTCCCTGGCGGTGCGGTGGCGCTCCAGGAAGGGAGAGCCGGTACCTTCCTGTACCAAAGTGGTATCGGAGTGTACCCAGGGGCGCGGGCGGGGTCAACCGTAACCACGACCGGTACTCCCAGGTGGCGATCCATCCACCCCCTGAGGAGCTCTCCATGGACGCATCCACCCCGCGCGCCGGCACCCGCGGCGCGCTCGCGCGCACCACCGCCCTCGGTGTCACCGCCGCGGCCACCCTCGGCCTCGCCGCCTGCGGCGGCTCGTCGGGCTACGGCTCCGCCGCCGGCTCGTCCGCGTCCTCGACGTCCGGGCAGGCCCCGGCGGCCGCCGGGGCCGCCAACCCCGCGATCACCGTCGCGGCCGCCAGCGTACCCGGGGTGGGGACGGTGCTGGTCAACGGCAGCGGCCGCACCCTCTACCTGCTCACCTCCGAGAAGAGCGGCACCCTGACCTGCACCGACGACAACGGCTGCACCAAGGTCTGGCCCGACACCGAGCTGCCCTCCGGCACCATCGCCCCGATCGCGGGCAGTGGCATCCAGGCGTCGATGCTGAGCACCGTCAAGGGGCCGAGCGGCGCGCTGTACATCACCTACGCGGGCTGGCCGCTGTACACGTTCTCGGGCGACTCCGGACCCGGGCAGGCGCACGGCCAGGGCATCGTGAGCTTCGGCGGCACCTGGCAGACGCTGAGCCCCGCGGGCACCCCGGTCACCGGTACCTCGTCGAGCAGCTCGAGCACCGGCGGCTCCGGCTACTGAACGGGGGAGGCCCACCGGCTCCGGAGCCGGGCGGTCAGCCCGCCTCGCGCTCGGCGGCGGCGAGCTCCCGGACCCGGCGGGAGCGCTCCTCCTCGGCCGACGCCTCGGCGAGCCCGGCGGGGCGCAGGCGCACCCGCACGTTCTTGTGGTGCGGGGTGCCGGCGATGGGGTCGCGGTCGTCGCCGGCGGTGAGCACGTTGATGCGCGGTCCGTCGACGATCCGGCCGCCGCGGCCGTCGGGGTACGCCTGCCCGTAGCCGTGGGGGAGGGTGACCACGCCCGGACGCAGGCTGGGATCGGCCTCGATGCGCGCCAGCAGCCGCCCGGTCGGCGTCGCCACCTCCATCCAACCGCCGGCCTCGCCACCGAGCCGCTCGATGTCGGCGGGATGGATGCGCAGCGCGCCGTCGGGGTCGCTCCTCCGCCACGCCGGGGTGCGGAAGATCTGGTTGGCGTTGTGCATGCGTCGCTGCCCGGCGACCAGGGTGAACGGGTGCTCGGGGTCGTCGCCCTCGGCCGCGGGTTCGAGGGCGGCGAGCCACTCGAGGAGCGGGGCGACGGCGAGGTGCACCCGTCGGTCGGGGTGGCGCAGCATCGACCACACGTCGTCGTGGCGGTGGACCGAGAACACGGTCCCCGAGGGCGACGAGACCACCCGGGCGAAGAGCGCCTCGCCGAGCTGCGCGCCCTCACCGACGATGCCCGCGGCGCGCACCGCCTCGGGCTCGCGCGCCGCCAGGGTGTGGCACGCCGGCCACAGCGGCGCCGCCGCTCCGGCGCCCCCGGGCAGGGTGCGGCCCAGGGTCTCGTAGAGCACCGCCGGCGCCACCGCGGCCCAGCCCGGCTCGGAGCCGAGCAGCAGGCGCACCCGCTCGGCGAACCCCGCACGGTCGGTGGCGGCGAGGCCGCGCAGCTCGGCGAGCGTGCTCTCCGGGGGGAGCGCCCCCATGGTGCGGAGCAGGCGGGTGTAGATCTCCGGCTCGGCGAGCGTGCCCGGCAGCGGTTCGAGCACCGGCGGGCGCACGTGGATGGTGTTCGCGGGGAAGTCGAAGGTGAAGAGCGTGTACTCCCACTTCTCGTACTGCGAGGAGGCGGGCAGCACGTAGTCGGCGAGGGCCGCGGTCTCGGTCATGGCGACGTCGACGACCACCAGCAGGTCGAGCGCGTCCACCGCCCGCGCGAAGCGTGCGCTGTCGGCCGCGGTGCTGGCCGGGTTCGCGCTGTCGACCCAGAGGGCGCGGACCCGCCGGGGGTGGTCGGTGAGGATCTCCTCGGGCAGGCGGTTGGGGGGATAGAGACCGGCGATCTGCTCCTGGCCGGTCACCGCGCTCCGCTGGCCGCGCGAGTTCCCCCACAGCGGCTGGAGCACGCCGTGGAGGACGTTGGTGCCGGTGCGGCCGAAGTTGCCGGTGAGCAGGAAGAGCAGCTTCTCCAGGTAGGAGTTGAGCGTGGAGTGGCGGGACTGCTGCAGCCCCAGCTCCACCCGGACGCACATCGACGGGGCGGCGAGGATGAGGTCGACGGCGCGCTCGACGGCATCGATGGGCACCCCGGCGTGGGCGATCCATGCCTCGACGTCGACGGTGCGGAGCACCGCCGCCACCGCCTCGAAGCCCTCGGTGCGGGCGTCGAGGAACTCGCGGTCCTCGCCGCCGCGGCCGAGGATCATCGCCAGGATGGCGCCGAGCAGGAAGGCGTCGGTGCCGGGACGGAGCTGGAGGTGGAGGTCGGCCATGTCCGCCGCCTCGGTGCGGCGGGGGTCGATGACCAGCATCCGCCGCGCCGGGTCGTTGCGGATCTCCTTCAGCGCCAGGCGGGCGTTGGCAAAGCCGTGGGCCAGCCAGGGGTTGCAGCCGATCACGACCAGGAGGTCGGTGTTCTCGACGTCCTCGCCGGTGTGGCAGGTCTGGGCGCCGAAGAGGTGGCCGTTGACCCAGAAGTCCCCGGTCTTCTCCTGGGCGAGGGCGTTGTAGTAGTTCGTCGAGCCCATCGCCCGCATCAGCGACACGCCGTAGGCGCCGCCGAGGTGGTTGCCCTGACCGCCGCCGCCGTAGAAGGCGAAGGCGTCGCCGCCGTGGGCCGCGCGCAACCCGCTCAGCCGCTCGGCGAGGTCGTCGACCGCCTGCTCCCATGACACCGGCTCGAACCCGCCCGCGGCGGTCCGCCGCAGCGGGGTCTGCAGCCGGTCGGCGTGCTCGCCGTAGAAGTGGAGCCGCTGCGCCTTCTGGCACAGGTAGCCGCGCGACCGGGGATGGGCCCGGTCGCCCCGCACCCGCGCGATGCGCCCGTCCTCGACGCCCAGCTCCACCCCGCAGTTGACGTAGCAGAGGATGCAGGCGGTCTGCCGCCACTCGACACCGGTGGGTTCACTCATAGGACGCACTGTAGTCCAGTGAGTTCTGTTACGCAACCCTATATGATGACCCCATGCAGCGGACCAGCTTCAAGGACATGAACTGCTCGCTCGCCCAGTGTTTGGAGGTGGTGGGGGAGTGGTGGTCGATGCTGATCCTGCGCGACGCGTTCCTCGGGGTCAGCCGGTTCGACGACTTCCAGGCCCGCCTCGGCATCTCCCGCAACGTGCTCAACCAGCGGCTCGCCCACCTCGTCGACGAGGGCGTGCTCGAGCGGGTGCCGTACCAGCAGCGGCCCGTCCGCAACGACTACCGCCTCACCGACAAGGGGCGCGACCTCTGGCACGTGCTCACCGCGATGCGCCAGTGGGGCGACCGGTGGGCCGCGCCCGGCGGGCCGCCCCTCGAGCTGCTGCACAGGGAGTGCGGCCATGTCACCGAGGCGGTGCCGACCTGCTCCGAGTGCGGCGGGGCCCTGCATGCCCGGGCGGTGCGCGCCGTGGCGGGCCCGGGTCACCGTGGTGAGACGGTGATCCCGGAGCGCCGCCCGCGCAGCTGAGGCGCCGAGAGCCTACGGAATCGTGTGCCCGGTGGCGAGGATCCAGGCCGGCACCCAGAAGGTGTAGATCGCGGTGGCGACGAGGATGACCCCGAGCGCCTTCGGCTGGAACTTGCCGTAGGTGGTCGCGGTCACCGCGAGGAAGGTCACCATCCAGAAGACCAGGATCGACTGGAACATCCAGCTGCCGGTGAAGAAGTGCCAGTAGAGGAGCGGGGCGAGGCCGACCGCGGCGGAGACGTTGCCCAGGGGCCGCAGGTCGAGGCCGAAGATCTCGGTGGCGCCGAGGAGGGTGAAGAACGCCGCGTAGAAGATCACCAGTCCGGCGAGCAGCACTGCGGCGTCGCCGAGCGGCGCGGGACGGGCCTGGATCAGGTAGAAGGCCTGGATGAAGTCGACGATGCCGGCGACCAGGGTGATCACCCCGACCGCCCTCAGCGGGTTGGACCCGTCCTTGGAGTCGGCCCCCGCTCCGAGGAAGAACAGACCGTTCGCCCACACGGCGATCCCGGTCAGGAAGAAGACGATCGTGATGGGAAGTGGTGCAGCCATGACGGTGCCCTCGTGGGGGCTGATGAGGTTCCGGATAGTAGACGCACGCCGATAAGATAGTAAACGTCACCGGACAGAGGAACGAACCCCAGGGCGACCGTCCGGGTCAGACGACGACCTGCAGCCGCTCGGAGCTCGACGCCGACCGCTCGTACTCGCGCCACGCCCGGGCGAGGCGGCCGACGCCGTCGCGGAGGGTGGCGGCGTCGCGGGTGAGCGGCAACCGCACGTGATCGTCGAAGGCGCCGCGGGCGGACATCACCGGCCCGGGGACGATCGCCACCCCGTGGCCGCCGGCCAGCGCCGCCAGCTCGCTCGCGCTGCCGAAGGGCAGGCGGACCCAGAGGCTGCTACCGCCCTCCGGCCGGCGCCAGGTCCAGCCGGGGAGCTGCCGGGTGAGCAGGCCGGTGAGCAGGTCGAGGGCCTCGCCCAGCTCGCGGCGCCGCAGCTCGCGGATCTCGGGCGCCCGGTCGAGCAGGCCGACGGCGACCGCCTGGCCGATGATCGACGTGCCCAGGTCGGCCACCGCCTTCACCCGGCCGAGGTGGGCGATCAGCGGGCGGGGCCCGCGGATCCATCCGATCCGCAGCCCGCCCCAGAAGAGCTTGCTCAGCGAGCCGACGGTGAGCACCGGGCCGCCGCCGGCATGGACCGCCACCGGGGGCGGGGGGTCGCCGCCGAGGCTCAGCTCGGCGAGGGCGTCGTCCTCGATCACGGGCACGTCGTAGGCGCGTGCCAGCGCGGCGAGGCGGCGGCGCCCGGGCTCGGGCAGGGTCGCGCCGGTGGGATTGTGGGAGGTCGGCATCAGGTACACGGCGCGCACCGGGTGGTCGGCCATCGTCGCCGCCAGGGCGTCGAGGTCGACCCCGGAGGCGTGGACGGGCACGGTGAGGATGCGCGCCCCGGCGGTGCGGAAGGCGTCGATGGCGCCGGGGAACGTCGGGTCCTCGACGACCACCACGGCTCCCGGCTCGAGCAGGCAGGTGGCGAGAACGCTGATCGCCTGCTGGGCGCCGCCGGTGATCAGCACCTCCTCGGCCGTGGTGGGGAGCCCCAGGGAGGTGAGGTGGGCGGCGACGGCGCGCCGCAGCGGCGGATGGCCGAGCGGCTGGACGCCGTGGTGCGCACCCAGCCCGTCGAGGTCGATCGCCGCGGTGGCGGCGCGCAGCGCCTCGCGTACCGCCGGCCCCGCCGGGGCGCAGGTGCCGATGAGGTCGACCCCGAGGTCGCCCGCGGCATTGAGCCCGCGGAAGAGCAGGTTGCGCTGCAGCGCGGTGGCCAGCTCCGCGGCCCGTCCCGAGGTGAGGGAGGTGGTCTCGGAGCGCACCACGGTGCCGCTGCCCTGGCGTCGCTCGACCAGCCCCAGGTCGCCCAGGGTGGCGAGGGCCGCGACCACGGTGCCGCGACCGACGCCGAGCTGGGCGGCGAGCGACCGCTCCGGGGGAAGCCGAAGCCCGGGCACCAGCTCGCCGGCCTCGATGCCGAGGCGGAGGGTGGCTGCGAGGCGGTCGCGCAGCGCGCCCTCCCGGTTCCGCCAGCCGGCGAGCACGCTGCGCAGCTCCGGGGGCAGGACCGGTCCAATGGGCGGTTGATTGGCTCTCATGATTGGCTCTATTGTGCCACTGAGCCGCCACCTGGAGGGGTCACCGGGATCCCGTGCGGCGCCACCGTGGAGGGCCGTGATGGGCGCCGTCGTCCTGCTCGTGGTGCTGCTCGCCGTCTGCCTGGTGGCGCCCTTCGCGGGCGCCGACTCGCGTCCCGCGCCGGAGGACCGGAGGCCGTGGTGGCCGGGCCGCGCCCCGGAGCGACCGGTCGCGCCGCGGGCCCGCATCCTCCGCCTGCCCCTGCCGGCGCCGGAGGGTGACCTCGCCACCCCCTTGAACTGAGCGCGGCCGCGGGCTAGGCTCGGTGCCGGCCCACCTCGTGTCCCTGGAGGTGGCGGAAGGGTGGGAGGGGTGATGCGACGGCGACTCTGGGCGGCAGGGCTGGGTGTCCTCGCCCTCCTCCTCCAGGCGGCCGGCGTGCAGGCCGGGCCGCCCCTCCCCGAGCCTGGCGCACTGGCGCCGCTGGGTGGCGACGCCTGCACCCCCGACAACCCCTACCAGGCGCAGCTCTGGCAGCGGCTCGAGCCCTACGGCGACCGCTGCCGGCGGCTCCACTTCTCGGTCGGCCCGCTGCAGATCAAGGCGGGGCAGATGGACGCCACGCTGCAGCCGGTGACCGTCGAGAAGCCCGCCTACCCCGGCTACGTGGTCCGCTTCAAGCCCGGGCTGGTGAACGCCGACGGCAGCGTCCCGGACATCGCCCAGGTGCACCTCCACCACGCCGCCTGGCTGCAGCCCTCCGCCTACCACTCTCCCTTCTTCGCCGCCGGCGAGGAGAAGACGATCATCGACCTCCCCGCCGGGTACGGGATGCACGTCGGCGCCACCGACGTCTGGCTGCTGCTCCACATGATCCACAACCAGACCCCGGAGCCGCGGGTGGTGTTCCTCACCTACGACGTCGACTACGTCGCCGACGCCGACGCGGCCGCGCTCGGGATCGTGCCGGTGCGGCCGATCTGGCTCGACGTCCAGCACCGGCCCGTCGCCCCGGGCGCACCCGACCGCTTCGCCTATCCTGTCTTCAACGTGCAGCGCGGCTTCGGCCACGTCGACCCGGAGCTGGGCCGCCGGGTCTGCACCTGGCCTCGCGAGAACTGCGCCCGCTTCGACTCGTTCGGCTACGCCACCCCCCAGCAGGGCGCGCCGGTGGCCCTGGCCGGCGCCGACCACGAGGTGACCGCGGACATCGCCGGCACCCTGGTCGCCATGGGCGGCCACCTCCACCCCGGTGGGGTCCGCGACGAGGTGAGCCTGGTCCGCGGCGGGGTGGAGCGTCCCATCTACGTCTCCGACGCGGTGCCCTGGAGCCACACCCGGCCGGACCGGGCGGGCGGCCCCCGCACGTCCTGGGATTTCGCCATGGCCGTCACCAACGCGGCGCTGGGCTGGAAGGTGCGGATCCGCCCGGGCGACCTGCTGCGGCTCAACGCCACCTACGACACCGAGGCCGCGTCGTGGTACGAGAACATGGGCATCGTGGTCGCCTGGGTGGCTCCGGACGACCCTCACGGCGAGCCCGGTGTGGACGTCTTCCGCGACCCGGTGACCCTCGACCCCGGGGTGCCGGTGACCGCCCTCGTCCCGGCGGGATCGGCGCCGCCGAGCTGCGCTCCCCGGCTCACCGGTGCCGGCCGGCGCCTCTGCCTGCGCGGCGAGGTGACCCACCCCCACCTCGCCGAGGCCTCGAACTTCGGCGGCTGCCCGCCCGGCGGCTGCGGGCCCATCCCTGGCAAGGCCGGGCCGCTGGTCAGCGACCTCGTGGCCGCCGGCTTCAACTACGGCGCCGCCGACATCCTCGCGGTCGGCGTCGCCGGCATCCCGCGGCTCCGGCTGGGGCAGCCGGCGCGCTTCTGGAACAGCGACTCCGCGGTGGACATCTGGCACACCTTCACCCTCTGCACCGAGGCGGTGGGAGTGGGGTGCACCGGCAGGACGGGCATCGCCTATCCCCTCGCCGACGGTGGCCGGGGCACCCGTGACGACCAGATGGACTTCGACTCCACCGAGCTCGGCTTCGGGATGTCCTTCTCGTCGGCGCGGGCGCAGATCCCGGGGGTCGGCTTCCCCGATCAGACCCTGCAGCAGGCCACCTGGTACGCGTTCACCCCGACGCGCACGGGCACGTTCCAGTTCTTCTGCCGGGTCCATCCGGCGATGCGGGGGGTGTTCCAGGTCGTCCCCTGACCCGCGACCGGTCAGGCGCCCCTGGGATCGTCCCGTCAGCGAGCGGCCGCGTCGCTGATCTCGCCGAAGCGGGGCCGGGGCTCGCGCGGCTGCCGCCGCGACGCCAGGTCGACGAGCTTGCGCACGGTGCGGTCGTCGACCGCGTAGTAGACCATCCTGCCGGCGCGCCGCCAGCTCACCATGTCCAGGTTGCGCAGGATGCGAAGGTGCTGCGACACCGCCGGCTCCGAGAGCCGCAGGGTGGCGGCGAGGTCGCACGTGCACATCTCCTGGGCGAGCAGGATCTGGACGATGGCCAGGCGGGTGGGGTCGCCGAGGGCCCCGAAGAGCTCGGCGAGACCGTCGTGGTCGGTGCGGGCGATCAGCGCGCGCGCCCGGGCCACGTCCTCGACGTGGATCGACCGGATATCGCCGGAGTTGGAGGTTCGGGGACTGCGTCCCGCAGAATTGGGCACCATCGTCATCGTACCCGTCTCACCGGGTGACTGGAGGACCTGGGTGCGCGGCTTCGCCGCCGTCGACGCCGCCGGCTCGGCCGTGGTCGACCCCGCCCACCTGGGCGACATCCAGGGCGCCTGGGGCCGGCTGCCCGTCCGCGAGCTGGCGCCGCGCCGCTCCCGGCGGGGGCGGCTCGCCGCGCTGGCGGTGGTGGCGGGCCCGGGCCTGCTCGCCATGGTCGCCGACAACGACGCCGGCGGCGTCGCGATCTACGCCGAGGCCGGGCAGGACCACGGCACCCGGCTGCTCTGGATGCTGCTGCTGCTGCTCCCCGTCGCCATCGTCAACCAGGAGATGGCCGCCCGCGTGGGGGCGGTGAGCGGCGTCGGCCACGCCCGCCTCATCCTCGCCCGCTTCGGCCGCTTCTGGACCGGGCTCGCCCTCGGCGACCTGGTGCTCCTCAGCGGGCTCACCCTGATCACCGAGTTCATCGGCGTCCGGATCGCGGCCGGCGCGCTCGGCGTGCCCGCCCGACCGGCGGTGGCGCTGTCCGCCGCCGCCCTGCTCGCCGCCACCCTGACCGGCAGCTTCCGCCGCTGGGAGCGGATGATGTACGTGCTCATCGCCGTCGACCTCGTCATCGTCCCGCTCGGCATCCTGGGCGGTGGCGGGGATGCCCGCCCGAGCGACCTCCTGCTCCCCGGCATCGGCGGTCCCGACAGCGACGCGGCGGTCCTGCTGGTTGCGCTCGCCGGCACCACCATCGCTCCCTGGCAGCTCTTCTTCCAGCAGTCGAGCGTGGTCGACAAGCGGATCACCCCGCGCTGGCTGGGCTACGAGCGGTTCGAGACGGTGGTGGGGGCGGTGCTGATGGTCGCCGGAGCGGCGGTGGTGATGACGGTCACGGCCGCCGCCTTCCGCGGCACCCCTCTGGCCGGCCACTTCACCGACACCGCGGGAGTGATGCAGGGGATCGGCGCCCGCCTGGGCGGCGCCGCCCGGACGCTCTTCGCGGTGGTGCTCCTCGACGGCTCGCTGCTCGGCGGCATGGCGGTGACCCTCGCCGCCTCCTACGCCTGCTCCGAGGTGACCGGTGCCCGCCACTCGCTCCACCGCGCCCCGCGCCGTGCCCCCGTCTTCTACGGCCTCATCGCGGCGATGATCGTGGCCGCGGCGGGGGTGGCGCTCCTCCCCGGGGTGGCGCCGGGGATGCTCACGGTGCTGGTCCAGGCCCTCGCCGGCCTGCTGCTGCCGAGCGCCACCATCTTCCTGCTGCTGCTCAGCAACGACACCCAGGTCCTGGGTCCATGGGTCAACCCGCCCTGGCTGAACTGGGTGGCGTCCACGGTGGTGGCCGCCCTTCTCCTGCTCTCCATGCTCCTCGTGGTCACCTCGGTGGACCCCGACATCCCGCTGCTGCCGCTGGGCGTCGTGCTCGGCAGCCTGGCCGCGGCCGGCCTGCTCGTCGCCGGGGTGCTGACCGGGTGGGGCCGGCGCGCCTGGGCCCGGGCCGAGTTCCTCGACACCGCCCGGCCGGGGATCCGCGTGGTCGGCCCCGGCGACCTGGTGGTGCTCCCCCCGCGCTCCCGGCCGGTGAGCAGGCTGGCGCAGCGCCGCCGCCGCTGGCGCACCCCGCCGCTCGAGGAGCTGGCCCGCCCGCACCTCTCCCGCGGCCGCATGCTCGGGATGGTGGCGCTCCGCGCCTACCTGATCGTGGCGGTGTGCGTGGTCGGGCTCCGGGGTGTGGTGGCGCTGCTGGGGCGCTGAGGGGCCTGTCCGAGGGGTGACGGTGCGCTCGTGTAGCCGGTCCAACTCCGACGCTATTGCGATGCTCTTGCATCTGTGGTAGGGTGCCGCGGATGGCGGTGGTCGCGGAGAGGCGGGCGGAGCGGACCGGTCCGGAGCGGATGAGCCGGCCCGAATGGCGGCGGCTGGGGGGCTTCTACGCCGTCGTGGCGCTGCTCCACGTGGTCGGCTGGGGCACCTTCCTGCTGGTGGTGCTGCCCGCCCACTACCAGGCGCTGGGCCTGGGCACGGCCACGCTCGCGTACACCTTCGGGATGCGCCACGCCTTCGACGCCGACCACATCTCCGCCATCGACAACACCACCCGCAAGCTGATGGCCGACGGCCAGCGGCCGATGGGGGTGGGCTTCTTCTTCTCGCTCGGCCACTCCACCGTGGTGTTCGGGCTCGCGGTGGGCCTGGCCGTCGCCGCCCGGCGGATCGCCGGTGCCGTGACCTCGGGCGGCTCGGCGCTGCACAGCACCGGCGGGCTGATCGGGACCCTGGTGTCAGGAACCTTCCTCTACCTGATCGGCATCGTCAACCTGGTGGTGCTGCTCGGCATCATCCGGGTGTTCCGCGAGATGCGCAGCGGCCGCTACGACGACGACGCCCTGGAGCGGAAGCTCAACGACCGCGGCCTGCTCTTCCGCTTCTTCGGGCCGCTGGCCCGGAGCATCCACTCCAGCTGGCAGCTCTATCCCCTGGGGGTGCTCTTCGGCCTCGGCTTCGACACCGCGACCGAGGTCGGGCTGCTGGCGCTGGCCGCGGGAGCGGCCGGCACCGGGCTGCCCTTCTACGCCATCCTCTGCCTGCCGGTGATCTTCGCCGCGGGGATGTCGCTGCTCGACACCGCCGACGGCGCCTTCATGTGCAAGGCGTACGGGTGGGCGTTCTCCAACCCGGTGCGCAAGGTCTACTACAACATCACCATCACCGGCCTCTCGGTCGGCGTGGCACTGCTGGTGGGCACCATCGAGATCGTCGGCCTCCTCGCCGGCCGCCTGGGCTGGAGCGGCGGCCTCTGGGACCGGGTGACCGGCGTCGACCTCAACACCATCGGCTTCGTCATCGTGGCGATGTTCGTGGTGACCTGGGGGCTTGCGCTCGCCGTCTGGAAGCTCGGCCATGTCGAGGAGCGCTGGTCACGATCGCTGCTCTCCGGCGCGACCGCCGCGCACGAGGCGCAGCTGGTCGGGGTTGCCCAGGGTGATCGCCAGCGGCTGGACGAGGTCGTCGAGCCCGGCGGTGACGGTGGCGAGGTCCGCGTGGGCCGGCCCTGAGAGGACCCCCGCACCGTGCCGATGGCGGTGCGAACTCGCTCTACGGGTCCAGCTCGAAGCGGTGGGGGAGGAGGGCGGAGGCGCTGGTCGCGACCGGTCGGCCCTCGGAGCGGAAGATGACGCGGGCGTCGGGGCCGAACTCGGCGATGACCTGGCGGCAGGCGCCGCAGGGGGGGACGGTGCGGGCGTCGGCGAAGACGGCGACGGCGTCGAGGCGCATCCCCGGGCCCTCGGTGGCGACGGCGGCGAAGACCGCGCTCCGCTCGGCGCAGACGCTGAGCCCGTAGCTGGCGTTCTCCACGTTGCAGCCCTGGAAGACCCCGCCGGCGAGGGTGCGCACCGCCGCCCCGACCCGGAAGCGCGAGTAGGGCGCGTGGGCGCTCGCCGCGGCCTCCCGGGCGACCTCGTAGAGGGCCTGGTCACCAGGGTCCACGCCGCTGGGCAGGCTGTCCAATTCGCGTCCCCCTCAGTTCATCAGATCCGGAAATGCCGCTCCGGCGGCGTGAGGCTACAATTCCCAGCCACCACCCGTGCGTTGGGGTCGGTGGCGAGGGGCACACGGTTCCCGCTGTGGGAACCCCTGTAGAGAACGTGGAGAAAGAGGGCGACGTCAAGGCCCGGCTCCTCGGTTCGGCCGAGGACGCTTTTGCTGCGTTCGAGCGCCTGCTGACCGCCATCCCGCTGGACCGCCGCTCCGGCGGCTGGAGCGTGCGGGAGGTGATCGGGCACCTCGCCTCCTGGACCGAGGCGGCGGCGCGCGGCATCCTCGAGGACATCGCCGGCTTCCCCTGGCACGACGAGGAGCGCGACGCCTTCAACGGCCGGGCCCGGAGGCAGGTCTCGGTGGAGAGCGACGCGCAGCTGGTGCAGCGCTACTCCGCCGCTCGCACCACCTTCCTCGCCACCCTGATGGCGGCGCCGCCGGCGGCTCTGGCGCCGGGGGCGGCCGCCGGCGAGTGGGCCCGGGGCATCGTCGAGCACTACATGGGGCATATCGCCAGGCTCGAGGGCAGGACCGCGGCATAGCCTCGGGGGCTGGACATCGTGGCCGGGGCCGGTCACCATGAGGCCCAACTCGATCGCCGACGGGCCGATGGGCGGGCACCGGCGACAGGAAGGGAAGGATATGACGTTCGTCAGCGTGACGACCATCTGTGCCCGGCGTCCCGGCGTGCTCGCCGGCGCCATCGCCGCCCTGGTGTCAGCCGCCGCCCTCGCCCCCTGCGTGTCCGCGGTGGCGGGCACCTCGCACCACCGCTCGCACGCGGGCTCGGGCGGCAGGGGATCCGCGGCGCCGGCGGCGGCGGGGCCGCGCAACCTGCTGACCAGCGGCGACGGCACCCTCGACACCGCGGTCGGGGTGTACGGCGACTGCAGCGGCGCCACCCCGGTGCCCACCGACATGGCGGCGGTCGACACGTGCATCCGCGGACGCACCTACTTCGTCGGCCACAACCTGGGGGTCTTCACCCCGCTGATGCACATGGGCGTGGGGTCGATCCTCACCTGGTACGACGCCCGTGGCGCGGTCCACCGCTATCGGGTGGTGGGGGTGCGCGACACCCCTGGGAACGGCGCCCATCCGCTGATCACCACGACCCGCCGCGTGGTCGCCCAGTTCCAGACCTGCGCGGTGACCAACGGCTCCGTCGACCGCATCCTGGACGCCGTCGCCGCCTAGCGGAGGTCGGGGTTGGTCGTGCCGCACGAGAGCGGGGGGCTCGCTTTCTCGCGGCGCGTCCAACGTCCCGGAGGGCTGATTGGAGAGATCCTTTGAGCTGACTTTTTCCATCTGCGGAGAGGGGGCCCTAGGGTTCCGCCGGCGGCGTCGCCGGGCTGCGACCGAGAGGGCAAGCGGCATCGTGCCGTGACACGGAGGGATAAAAACCCGGGAGGTTGTCCTTTTCCGTGCCCGTCGAGGTGCGTCGAGGTGCCCGATCTCCTGGTGGGCCAGCCGGTGGTCCTGTCCATCGACGTGCAGCAGGACGGCTCCGCCGTGGACGGTCCGATCCCGCACATGCCCGGATTCGAGCAGCGGCTCGAGCGCTCGGTCGAGATCGTGGAGGCGGCGCGTGAGGTCGGTGTCCCGGTCATCTTCGTACAGGAGCGCCACGCACGCACCTGGGTGGACTTCGGGCGTGAGCTCGACGGCCGCGAGCGGGCGCACTGCCTCGAGGACGACCCCGGCACCGCGCTGCATCCGCGGCTGCGGCCGCAGCCCGACGAGTACCACGTGCCCAAGCGCCGCTACTCGGCGTTCTTCGGCACCGACCTCGACATCCTGCTCCGCGGCCTGAGGGCGCGGACGCTGCTGCTCCTCGGCAGCCTCACCGACGTCTGCGTGCACTACACCTTCGCCGACGCACACCAGCACGACTACGTGGTGCGGGTCGCCGCCGATGCCGTGGGCGGCTCGTCGCTGCCCGCGCACGAGGCCTCGCTGCTCGCGATGGAGTACCTGCAGACCGGGGCGGTGCGCATGACCCGGGAGGTCGTCGCCGCGCTGCACGAGTACGGCGGGCCGCGGCGGCCGTCGGTGCGTCCCCGGCTGGTGGTGGGCGCGATGTGAGCCTTCTCGGCGAGGCGATCTGCACCGACGGCGGGATCGACGAGCCGGGCCCACTGCCGGGCGGCGGGGTCGTCGCCGCGGTCCAGGACCTGCACGTGACCTTCGGCGGCCGCGGCCGGCCGGTGCAGGCGGTTCGCGGCGTCGACCTGGAGCTGCGCGCGGGAGAGGTCGTCGCCCTGGTCGGCGAGTCCGGCTCGGGCAAGACGGTGCTGGGACTCTCGCTGCTGGGTCTGCTTCCTCCCCAGGCGCACGCGCGCGGCGTGGCGCGGGTCGGCGACGTCGACATGCTGACGGCGCCGGAACCGCTGCGCCGGCGCGTGCGCCGCGAGTTCCTCGGCGCCGTCTTCCAGGACCCGCTGAGCTCGCTCAACCCCACGATGCGCATCGGCGACCAGGTGGCCGAGGTGGCGGGGTCGCGCGCCGGCGCGGTGCGGCTGCTCGAGCACGCCGGCATCGCCGGCGCCGAGGACCGCCTCGCCCAGTACCCGCACCAGCTCTCCGGCGGGCTGCGCCAGCGGGTGATGATCGCCATCGCCATCGCCGGCAACCCCCGGCTGCTGATCGCCGACGAGCCCACCACCGCGCTCGACGTCACCGTCCAGGCGCAGGTGCTCCGGCTGCTCCGCCGGCTGTGCGACGAGATCGGCTGCGCGGTGGTGCTGGTCACCCACGACCTCGGGGTCGCCGCCACCGTCGCCGATCGCATCTGCGTCATGTACGCGGGCCGCGTCATGGAGGCGGGCGGGGGTGCCGCGATCCTGGCGCGGCCCGCCCACCCCTACACCGTGGCGCTGCTCTCCTCGCGGCTGCGGCTGACGAGCCGTCGCGGCCGCGCCCTCGCCACCATCGGCGGCGAGCCGCCCGACCCCCGGTCGCCGCTGCCCGGCTGCGCCTTCAGCCCGCGCTGCCCCGCCGCCACCGGCGCCTGCACCGAGGGGAAGCCGCCCCCGCCGGCGACGGCGCCGACCCACGACGGGCTCACCGCCTGCATCGTCCCCGGCGCGGCGGACAGCGCGCGGGCGGGCGAGGCGCAGCGGTCGCGGCCGGAACCCTCCGCGACCCCCACCGGCGGGGTGCGGGTGGAGGACGTGGTCGTCCGCCACCGGCTCCGCCGCGGCCACCTCGACGCCCTGCGCGGCGTCAGCCTCGAGGTCGCCCCCGGCGAGGCGGTGGCGGTGGTCGGCGAGAGCGGCAGTGGCAAGACCAGCCTCCTTCGGGTGATCGCCGGCCTGCAGCGGCCCACCTCGGGCCGGATCACCCTCGCCGAGGGGACCAGCCCGCTCATGGTCTTCCAGGACCCGGGCTCCAGCCTGACCCCGTGGCTGACGGTGGGCGAGCAGGTCGCCGACCGCATCCGCCGCCTGCCCGCGGACGAGCGCGAGGAGCGGGTGCGCCAGGCGCTCGCCTCGGTGGGACTGCCCGCGGAGACCGCCGTGGCGCGTCCCTCCCAGCTCTCCGGCGGCCAGCGCCAGCGCGTCGCCCTCGCCCGGGTGGTGGCCGGCGACTGCCGCCTGCTGCTCTGCGACGAGCCGATCTCCGCGCTCGACGCCTCGCTCGCCGCCGGCGTGCTCAACCTCATCCACCGGCTGCGCCACCAGCTCGGGATGGCGGTGGTCTTCGTCACCCACGACCTCGCCGCGGCCCGCTACGTCGGCGACCGCATGCTGGTGATGCGCCACGGCGAGGTGGTCGAGAGCGGCCCCGCCGAGCGGGTCTGCGGAGCGCCCGAGACCGAGTACACCCGCGAGCTCATCGCCGCGGTGCCGGGGCGGGGCCGGTGGCGGTAGCCGGGCCGTTCCAGGAGACGGCCGCCCCGGCGCCACCGCGGCGCCGGATCGCGCTCGACGTCGCCGGCCGGCTGCGCGCCGTCCCCGGGCTCGACCTCGCCGGCGCCGCGGTGTTCGTGCTGCTGGTGGCGGTGGCGCTGCTCGGCCCGGTGCTGCTGCGCACCGACCCCACCGCCGCCGTGGCCGGCCCGTTCGCGGCGCCGTCCGCGCACCACATCTTCGGCACCGACGACCTCGGCCGCGACATCCTCACCCGCGTTCTCCACGGCCTGCGCGCCAGCCTGGGCAGCTGCGTCGTGGTGATCGGCTCCGGGGTGGTCTTCGGCGGCGCGGTGGGGCTGATCGCCGGCCTCCGCGGCGGTTTCGTCGACGCCGCCCTGATGCGCTTCACCGACATCTTCCTCGCCCTCCCCGGCCCGGTGCTGGCGATCGCCGTGGTCGCCGCCCTCGGCCCCAGCCTGTCGCACACCCTGCTCGCCGTCGCCGTGGTCTGGTGGCCGTGGTACGCGCGCCTGGTGCGTGGCGAGGCGCGGTCGCTGGTCCACCGGCCCTTCGTCGACTCGGCGCGGCTCTGCGGGGTGGGGCGGTGGCGGCTGGTGGCGCGCCACATCCTGCCGGGCACGCTGCGCCCGGTGGTGGTCACCGCCAGCCTCGACGTGCAGAACCTGGTGCTGACGCTCGCCGGCCTCTCGTTCCTCGGGCTGGGGGCGCCGCCACCGGCCCCCGAGCTCGGGTCCATGGTCGCCACCGGCCAGGACTACTTCTTCGGTCACCCCTGGATCCCGCTCATCCCCGCGGCCGCCGTCTTCGTCCTTGCGGTGGCGGCGAACCTCACCGGCGACGCGATCCGCAGCCTCGACACCCGTCGTGGCTGACCAGTCTGGGAGGAGGAAACCGATGAACCGACGCGCTGCCCTCGGCATCCTGGCGGCGGCCACGCTGGCCACGTCCTGCGGAAGCAGCGCGTCGGGAAGCGGCACCACCGCGGCGCCCAGCGACGTCCTCCACCTCGCCTACTACGGCGACCAGACCACGCCCGACCCCGACGTCTTCTACGACATCGAGGGGCTGACCACCATTCTCCCGGTGTACGACAACCTGATCCGCTACAAGCCGGACGGCAGGGAGTTCCAGGGCGACCTGGCCACCAGGTGGACGGGGTCCGACGACGGCCTCACCTACACCTTCACCCTGCATCCCGGTGTGGTGTTCGACGACGGCACCCCCTGCGACAGCAGGGCGGTGGCGGCGGCGTTCCAGCGGCGCACCGACGTCGGCTCCGCGCCCGCCTACATGCTCGCCGACGTCGATCACTACGAGACCCCGGACGCGACCACCTTCATCGTGAAGCTGAAGAAGCCGGTCAGCGCCTTCCTCGATTACATGGCCTCGAGCTGGGGGCCGAAGGCGGTGAACCCGGCGGTGCTCACCGCCCACGCCGGCACCGACCACGCCCAGACCTGGCTGCAGAGCCATGGCGCCGGCAGCGGTCCGTTCGTGCTGTCGTCGTTCCAGCGCGGCCGCCGCTACACGCTGACCCGGAACGCCAGGTACTGGGGCACCAGGCCGTTCTTCCGCGAGATCGACATCGACATCATCGCGGACTTCTCCACCCAGCGTCAGAAGCTCGACAAGGGCGACCTCGACGTCATCCTCCACGCCTACCCGGTCGCCGAGCTCGACTCCGCGAAGTCGAACCCGCAGCTGGTCGAGAAGGACTTCAAGGCGTACCTGATGCCGCTGGTGTACTTCAACCCGGCGAAGCCCGCGGTGGCCACCGCGGCCGCGCGCGAGGCGATCGCGAAATCGCTCGGCATCCCCGACGTCGTCAGCCAGGTGTACGGCCGGCTCGGCACCCTCGCCGGCGGCGCCTATCCCACCGACATCCTCGACCCGGCGGCGGCGCCGGTGAGGTACGTCGACGACCCGGTGGCGGCGAGGGCGGCCATCCCCGGCGGCGCGCTGACCCTCGACTTCGCCTACGTCGCCGACGAGAGCGGCGTGCAGCGGCGCGCCGCCGAGCTCATGCAGCAGAAGGCGGCGCGGGCGGGGATCACCCTCACCCTGCGCGAGGTGCAGAACGCGCAGACCTACGACTTCGTCAAGGACCTGGCCAAGGCGCCGGACATGCTCCTCGCCACCAACACCCCCGACGCCGCCAACCCCGACACCTGGGCACGCATCCTCTGGGGCACCGGCGGCGGGCTCAACTTCTTCGGCTACTCCAACCCGGCGATCGACGCGGCCCTCGACCAGGGCCTGCGCTCCACCGACGCGGCGGTGCAGAAGACCGCGTACGGCCAGGCCGGGACGCTGATGCTCGCCGACTGGGTGCTGCTGCCGATCGCGAACATCAAGGACTGGATGGTGATGCGCGCCGACCTCACCGGCGTGCGGCACGTGCCGAACTACGCCTGGACGCTCGACATGGGCGCGGTGGGCCGCAGGTGAGACGGGTGCTGCTGGGACGGCTGGGCGGCGCCCTGCTCGTCCTGCTCAGCCTCGTGACCATCGTCTTCCTGCTGCGCATGGCGGTGCGCGCCGACCCGGTGAAGGTCCGGCTCGGCGCCAACGCCTCGCAGCAGGCGGTCGAGCGCGAGCGCCACCGCCTCGGGCTCGACCGGCCGATCACGGTGCAGTTCGTCACCTACCTGGGCGGCGCCATCCACGGTGATCTCGGGGAGTCGCTGCACACTCGCCGGGCGGTGCGCGACGACATCGCCGACTTCCTCCCCGCCACCCTCGAGCTCGCCGCGGTCGCCGCTGCGCTGGCGGTCAGCGGCGGCATGCTCCTCGGCGTGGTCGGGGCCACCGCGCGGCGGGGCGCGGGGCTGCTTCGCCTCCTCTTCGTCGCCGGTGCCTCCGCGCCCACCTTCCTCATCGGCCTGCTGCTGATCTACGCGTTCTACCAACGGCTTGGCTGGCTGCCCGCCACCGGGCGGACCTCGCTGCACGACGCCCCGGCGGGGCCCACCGGCCTGCTGCTGGTCGACAGCCTGCTCCGCGGCCGGGTGGACGCGCTGCTCGACGGCGCCGCCCACCTGGTGCTCCCGGCGGTGTGCCTCGCCCTCGCCCCCGCGGCGGCGGTGGGCAGGGTGCTGCGCTCGTCGCTGCTCGACACCTACGGCGCCGACTTCGTGCGCACCGCGCGGGCCAAGGGGCTGCACCCCTGGCGCATCCTCTGGCGCCACGCGCTGCGCGCCTCGCTGAGCGCGCCGCTGACGATGATCGGGCTGCAGACCGGGCTGCTGCTCGCCGGCGTGGTGGTGGTGGAGACCGTCTTCGCCTGGCCGGGGATCGGGCTCTACACGGTGCAGTCGATCCAGGCCGCCGACTTCGCCAGCGTCGCCGGGGTGACCCTGCTGCTCGGCACCGTCTACGTGCTCGTGAACCTCGCCGTCGACCTCGGCCAGACCGCCGCCGACCCGCGCCTGCGAGCGGCGTGAGCGCGCGGCGGGTGGTGCCGCTGCTGATCGGGACCCAGCTGCTCGACCGCTGCGTCGCGCTCGGCGGCCCGCCGACCGGCCTCCGCGACCGCATCCCCATCCCCGGCTTCCTCGTCGAGCTGGAGGACGGGCGCACCCTGCTCTGGGACACCGGCACGGACGAGGCTGCGCTCGAGATCCCGGGCCTGTTCGACGCTGACTTCCCACCGCCGGACATGGGTCCGGACGACCTCCTCGGCGCCCGCCTCGAGGCGGCGGGGTGCGGCCTCGACGGGGTGGACGTGGTCGGGCTGAGCCACCTGATGATCGACCACGCCGGCGGGCTGCGGCACCTGCCCGGGCGCGACGTGATCGTGCACGCCGCCGAGCTCGACTACGCGATGGGCGAGCCGAACCCCGGCTGCTACCGCCGAGACGACTATGCCGGCCCCGACGTCCAGGTGCGCTTCCGCACCGTCGACGGCGACGAGGACGTGCTGCCCGGGGTCACCGCGCTCGCCACCCCCGGCCACTCCCCGGGCCACCTCAGCCTGCTCGTCCGGCTCGCGTCGGGGCGCTCGGTGCTGATCGCCAGCGACGCCGGCGACCTCCGCGAGAACTTCGACCAGGAGCTGCCTCCGGGGATCCTCCTCGCCGGCCGGGAGCCGGCCCTCGCCTCGATCCGGCGGCTGCGCCGGCTCGCCGAGGACACCGGCGCCCTGCTCATCCCCGGCCACGACCCGGTCGCCTGGGCCGAGCTGCCCCCCGAGCTCCTCTAACCGGAGGGATACGGCCCCCACGCCACCCGGTCCAGCCGGGCCGGCCTCCGGCCCAGCCTGCCGGAGCGGACCATGCTGGCGAGGCAGTCGAGCACCACCCGGGCGGCGACGATCGAGGTCTGCTCGGCCCAGTCGTACGGGGGCGAGCACTCGACGATCTCCATCCCCGCCAGGCCCGGGGCCGAGACCAGCCGCACCAGGCCGAGGGCCTCGCGGGGGAGCAGGCCGCCGGGCTCGGGCCAGCCGGTGCCGGGCACGAAGCCGGCGTCGAGCACGTCGATGTCGAAGGACAGGTAGACCGCCTTCGCCCCCTTCCACGCCAGCTCCAGCGCCACCTCCGCGACCTTCTCGATGCCGACCCGCTCGACATCGCCGACGGTGATCACCGTGGTGCCGCGCTCGCGGCCCACCCTCACCCCGGCGCGCGGCGCCTGCCAGCCGCCGATGCCGATCTGGACGAGGTTGACCGCCGGCGCGTTGGGGATGTCGGTGGCGTGGAACCACGGCGTGGTGTGCATGCGCTCGTCGAGGTCGTGCTCCTGGGTGTCGACGTGGCGGTCGAAGTGGATGATGCCGATGTTCCCGTCGACGTACGGGGCGAGCCCGCGCACCGTCGGGTACCCGATGCTGTGGTCGCCCCCGAGGACCACCGGGAAGGCGCCGGACTCGACCACGTGCGCCATCCCCCTGCTGATCTGGTCGAACGACTTCTCGATGTTCGCGGGGATGGTGAAGATGTCGCCGATGTCGACCAGGTTCAGCTGCTCGCGGAGGTCGACGCCCAGCTCGTAGGAATAGGTGCCGAACAGGCCGGTGGCACGGCGGATACCCTGGGGCCCGAAGCGCGTCCCCGGCCGGTAGGTGGTGCCGGCGTCGAGGGGGGCGCCGAGCACCGCCACCTCGGCGTCGCCGACGTCGTGGACGTCCTCGAGGAACGGCGCCTTGAGGAAGGTGCCACGCTCGCCCGCGAAATGGGGCAGCTCGCCGCGCACGAACGTGCTGATGGTGCGGTCGCGGATCGACTCGGCGGCGTCGAGGCCGAGGGCGCGGCAGCGCTCCAGCTCCTCCTCGAGCCTGCGGGTGGGCAGCTCGGCCTCCGCACGCTGCGCCCAGGCGCCCTCGCGGTCGACGGGAGCCCCCCCCTCTCCGATCATGTCCCCATCTCCTCCACGAGTGGACCGAGCAGGTCGTCCAGCTCGGCGAGCGAGCCGCCGAGGGCGCGGGCCAGGACCAGGTCCGGGCCCAGCGCCTCGGCGGCGCCGGCGCCGTCGAGGGCCGCCTCCCAGCGCCGTGCCCGGCTGCGGGCGCCGCGTCCGGCGGCCACCGCGGTGCCCAGGTGGGTGGCGTCGCCCAGCCGCCAGGGCGCCCGGGGGTCGCGGTCGAGCCGCAGCCGCTCCTCGTACCGCACCGCGCCCCCTCGGCGGATCACCATCCGGAGCACCGCGTCCCGGGCTCCGTGCACCGCCACCACCTCCGAGACCGCGCACCGGCCGCGGGGATCGCAGTCGACCACCGTCGTCAGCCGTGCCCGGGCACCCTCGGCGAGGATCACCCCGGCGGACCGCCAGCTCAGCTCCGCCCCGGCGGCGGCACGCAACCGGGTGCGCAGCGCCGAGGTCCCCGGCTGCACCACGGTCGCACCGGCGCCGCGCACCCGGGCTCGCGCCCCGGCCGCGGCGTCGACCTCGATCCGCCAGCGGTCGCCGTCGCAGAGGCCGCCGCGGGCCTGCACCACGGTGACCGCGCAGCTCGCCGCCCGCGGGCCGCGGACGGCGCGCACCGGGCCGGCGGCGCCGCCGCGGGCCAGCCAGGTCATCCCCGCGGCGGCGGCGAACGCGATCCGCGACGCGGCGATCCGCTGCGGCGGCGCGACCGCGATCACGGCGCCACCGCGGCGCCGAGGCGGGCGCGCACCAGGTCGACCACCGCGTCGACGCCGGTGCCGGCGCGGAGGTCGGTGAACACCAGCGGGCGCTCGCCGCGCAGGGCGACGGCGTCGCGGCGCATCACCTCGAGGTCGGCGCCGACGTGGGGGGCGAGGTCGACCTTGTTGATCACCAGCAGGTCGCTGAGGGCGGTGCCGGGGCCGCCCTTGCGCGGCACCTTGTCGCCGCCGGCCACGTCGATCACGAAGATCGTCATGTCGGCGAGGGCGGGGGAGAAGGTGGCGGCGAGGTTGTCGCCCCCGGACTCGACCAGCACCAGCCGGATCCCGGGGTGGCGGCGCCGCAGCTGCGCGATGGCGCGCAGATTGGGGGTGACGTCCTCGCGGACGGCGGTGTGCGGGCAGGCACCGGTCTGCACCGCGACGATGCGCGAGCTCGGCAGCGCGCCGTGGCGACGCAGGAACTCGGCGTCCTCGTCGGTGAACAGGTCGTTGGTGACGACCCCGACCGAAACCTGGTCGCGGAGGCGCTCGCAGAGGCGGCGCACCAGCGCGGTCTTCCCGGAGCCGACCGGCCCGGCGACGCCCACCCGCAGCACGGCGGCGGTCACGAGGCGAAGAGCCTGGACGGCAGCCGGCGCTGGCGCATGCCGTCGATCTCCCAGCGCACCGCGCAGGCGGGGCGGAGCCGGCCGTCGCGGGCCAGCCGCGCCCAGCTCTGGATCCCGGGGCGGAGCCCGCGGAGCATCGCGATGGCGTCGTCGCCGGAGCTCACCCCCAGCCGCACCGCCACCTGCGCCTGGCCGAGCAGGGCCGCCTGGGCGTAGGCGGCGGCCGCCTCGGCGGCGCCGGCGCCGGCCCGGCCGGCGAGCCAGCCGAAGGCGGCGGCGCGGTGGCAGGGGCGCTCACGCTCGCCGCCGAGCCGGAGCAGCCGCGCCCCCACCCCCAGCGACGCCTCCCGCCACGCCGCCACCGCGATCCGGGCGTCGAGGGCGCGGGAGGGCGCCTCCGGGGTGGGGGCGCGCGCCGCGCGGGCGACGGTTGGCAGCTCCAGCGGGCCGATCGCGTCCTCCAGCGCCCCCTCCAGCCACCGGGCGGCGTCGGCGGGGCCGGCGATGCGTCCCTCCCGCACCGCGGTCTCCCATCCCGCCGAGGCGGTGAAGGCGCCCGTGGGCAGGCCGCTGTCGGCGAGCAGCAGCAGCTCGAGCAGCGCGTCCCCCATCAGAAGAGCTGGTACAGGCGGCCGAGCGGCACCTCGGCCTGGGGCTCGGAGCGGAGCAGCTCGCCGTCGGCGGTGACCCGGTAGCGGCGTGGGTCGACCTGGATGTCGGGAAGGGCGTGGTTGCGCACCATGTCCCCCTTGCCCACGGTGCGGCAGCCGCGCACCGCCTCGACCGCGCGGCGGAGGCCGAGCCGCTCCGGCACCCCGCCGTCGACCGCGGCGGCCGAGACGAAGGTGACGCACGAGACCTCGGGGGCGAGCGCGGCGAACATCGGACGCCCCCACACCGGTTGCGGGGTGGGGATGGAGGCGTTGGGGTCGCCGGTCGACGCCCAGGCGATCCATCCCGACTTGAGCACCAGCGAGGGTCGCACCCCGAAGAACGCGGGACGCCACACCACCAGGTCGGCGAGCAGGCCGGGGGCGACACTCCCGACGATGTGGGAGATGCCGTGCGCCCGGGCGGGGTTGACGGTCACCTTGGCGAGGTAGCGCAGCACCCGGGAGGTGTCGTGGTCGCCGTCGTCACCCTCGAGCGGGCCCCGCTGGCGCAGCATCGAGTGCGCGGTCTGGAAGGTGCGGCGCCAGGTCTCGCCGATGCGTCCCATCGCCTGGGAGTCGCTCGACACCATGCTGATCGCGCCGAGGTCGTGGAGCACGTCCTCGGCGGCGATGGTCTCGCCCCGGATGCGCGACTCGGCGAAGGCGAGGTCCTCGGCGAGCCTGGGGTCGAGGTGGTGGCAGACCACCAGCATGTCGAGGTGCTCGACCAGGGTGTTGACCCCGTACGGACGGGTGGGATTGGTCGAGCTCGGCAGCACGTTGGCCAGCCCGGCCATGCGGATGATGTCCGGGGCGTGGCCGCCGCCGGCGCCCTCGACGTGGTACGCGTGGATGGCCCGCCCGGCGATCGCAGCGATGGTCTCCTCGACGAAGCCGCTCTCGTTGAGGGTGTCGGTGTGGATGGCGACCTGGACGTCGGTGGCGGCGGCGACCCGCAGCGCGGCGTCGATCGCCGCCGGGGTCGAGCCCCAGTCCTCGTGGAGCTTGAGCCCGCAGGCGCCGGCGGCGACCTGGTCGAGCAGGGGCTGCTCGCGGGCGCAGTTGCCCTTGCCGGTGAGCCCGATGTTCACCGGCAGCCGCTCGGCCGCACGGAGCATGTTGGCGATGTTCCAAGGCCCCGGGGTGCAGGTGGTGGCCCGGGTGCCCTCGGCGGGACCGGTGCCGCCGCCGATGCAGGTGGTGATCCCCGAGGCCAGCGCCTCGGCGGCGAGGTCCGGGCAGATCCAGTGCACGTGGGAGTCGATGCCGCCGGGGGTGACGATGCAGCCCTGGGCGGAGATCACCTCGGTGCGCGCGGTGACCACGAGCGCGGGATCGACGCCGTCCATGATGTCGGGGTTGCCGGCGCGGCCGATGCCGACGATGCGCCCGCCGACGACGCCGATGTCGCAGACCACCGCCCCCTCCACCGGGTCGAGGAGCAGCCCGCCGGCGATCACCAGGTCGAGGCCGCCGTCGCGCGACGACTGTCCCATGCCATCGCGCAGCACCTTGCCGCCGCCGAAGCGCAGCTCGTCGCCCTCGCCGACCAGCGAGCGCTCCACCCGCACCCGTAGCCCGGTGTCGGCGAGCCGCACCCGGTCGCCGGTGGTGGGGCCGTAGCGGTGGAGGCGGTCGTCGGCGCCGCTCATCTCATCAGCGGGGGTGTCCCCCCCCTCGCCGCGGCGGCAGAGCCGCCTTCGCTCACCCCGCCCCCACTGATGCGCGAGCTCATGCCCGTTCCTCCATGCCGCGGCCGGCGAGCCGTTCGAGGGCGCGCTCACGGGCGCCCGGGGCGTCGAGGCGACCCTCGACGAGGCCGAGGAAGCCGTGCACCACCCGCTCACCGCCGAGCGGCACCACCGCCACCTCGCGGCGCTCGCCGGGCTCGAAGCGCACCGCCGACCCGGCGGGGATGGCGAGGCGGCAGCCGTAGGCGGCGGCGCGGTCGAAGAGCAGCGCGGTGTTGGCCTCGAAGAGGTGGTAGTGCGAGCCCACCTGCACCGGGCGGTCGCCGCTGTTGGTGACGGTCAGGCGCGCCGCGCCGGCGGCGGGATCGGAGCCGGCATGGTCGCCGGCGAGCATCTCGCCGGGGATCATGAGATCGGGTCGTGGACGGTGACCAGCTTGGTCCCGTCCTCGAAGGTGGCCTCGACCTGCACGGAGTCGATCATCTCCGCAACTCCGGGGAGGACGTCGTCCCGTCCCAGCAGCGTCGACGCCGACTCCATGAGCTCGGCGACGCTGCGGCCGTCGCGTGCGCCCTCCATCACCGCGCAGGCGATGTAGGCGACCGCTTCCGGGTAGTTGAGCTTGAGCCCCCGCTGGCGGCGGCGGGTCGCCAGGTCACCGGCGACCACGAGGAGCAGCTTCTCCCGTTCGGAAGGGCTCAGATGCATCGCGGCGGCTCCTGGCGTGCGAGGGCGGCCTCCCGGGCTTTTGTCCCTCCGTGCCACGGCCGCTCGACGCCTGGCCGCCGCACCCTCTCGGTCGCTGACCCGGCGGCGGCCGGCGGAACCCTAGGGTGCCTTTCGCCTACCCGCGTGGGTGGACCAACGCAGCATACGCGGCAGCCCCGGGCGGGGCTCACCCGCAGGGCGCACAGAACCCCGCCCCCACCCTTCGTGCAGATGTACCAAGCCGCCCGTGCCGGGGCCTACGGGATCGCCGGCGGCGGGTCGGCGGGGTTCGGGGCCGAGGTGGGCGACGTGGTCGACACCGGCCCGGGGGTGGGCCGTGGCGTCGGCGGGATCGCCGGGACCGCCGCGCCCGCGAGCCGCACGCCCGCCGGCGCCGTGATCGCCGAGCCGCCCCCGGGTGCCAGCAGCGCCACCGCGGCGCCGGCGGACGCCGCCACCGCGAGCACGACCGCTCCCAGCCGGTGTGCGGCCTGGTGGCCGCTCCTGTCCCTGCTCATTCCCTTCCCTCCTCTCACCGTCCTGCACGCGACCGCCGGCGCGTGCGCCGGGTCACCGTGAGGCGCTCCGGCCGCCCCCGGTCTCGATGTCGCCACGGCTGACCGCGCCCCGCAGCACCGCCTCCCGCGCCAGCTCGACCCGGCGGTTGCCGGACGAGGTGGGCGGCAGCGCGAACTTGTCGTAGAGCCGCAGCAGGTGCTGCTTGACCGCGTCCTCGGTGACCACCAGCTCGGCCGCGATGCTCCGGGTCGACGCCGGGACGCCGAGGACGTCGCCGCTGAACACCGGCCGGCAGAGGGCGACCAGCACCTCGCGCTCCCGGGGGGTGAGCGGCGGCGCCGGCTCGCGGGCGAGGGTCACCGCCTGGTCCTCCTCGGTGGGGCGGCTGATCCGGTAGACCAGCCGGGTGGTGCCGATGCGCAGCTCGTCGCCGTGCTGCAGCGCCCGCCCCTCGGCGACGCGCCCGCCGTTGACGTAGGTGCCGTTGCGGCTGCCCAGGTCGCGCAGCCACCAGCCGGGGCCGAGGCGCTCGAGCACGGCGTGGAGCCGCGAGGCGCTGTCGTCGGCGGCGAGCACGATGTCGTTGCCCGCGTGCCGTCCGATGGTCACCCTGTCGCCGTCGAGGGGGCGGAGCTCGACCCCGGTCGAGACCGACACCTCGAGGTACTCATGCATCCGCGGCGATCGCCTCCCGCTCGACGAGCCCCTGAGCGGCAGGATAGTCGGTCCGTCGACGCCGGGGTCGACGAGGCGCAGCGTGCCGGGCACCCCCTCTCGGGACGTGGCCCCTCCCTCTCGGGACGTCACGGCCGGCGCAGCTCCCATGGGCGACGCCGGCCTCCCCGGATCCCGGGAACGCCCATCTGCACCCCTCCTGGCGGGTCGCATGTCTCTCCAGCATTGTCGGGGGGCCGGAGGGGCGGGGAGAAGCCCCGCGGCCGGGACGATTCCGACCGCCGGGGGGGAGGTGGATGTCACCCTCCGGTGAGCATGTAGACGCTCTGGACGCCGCCGGTGTCGGTGCCGCCACCGATCGCGTAGACGTGCCCGTCGGGGGTGCTGGCCACCGCCGTGTAGAGGGGCACGGGCAGGGGGACGCCCTCGGTCCAGCGGCGGGTCCCCGGCGAGTAGACCTCGACGCTCGCGACCGCGTGGGTGGTGTAGCCGCCGATGACCTCGACGCTGCCGTCGGGGCCGATGCCCGCCGCCAGCCCGCTGCGCGGTGAGGGCAGCGGCGTGGCCGTGACCCAGGTGTCGTCCGGTGGGCTGTACACCTCCACGTCGGCGTAGTCGGGCCCGTCGGCCCCGCCGAGCGCGTAGATGCGGCCGTCGGGGGCGCCGACCGCGGCGAGCGCCCCCCGGGCCCGGTGCATCGGGGCGACCACGCTCCAGGTGCCGGTGTCGGGGCTGTACACCTCGACGCCGGCGAGGGCGTGGCGGTCGTCGCGGCCCGCGAAGCCGCCGAGCACGTAGATGCGGCCGTCGCGGCCGGTCACCGCCGCCGCCCCCCAGCGGGGGGTGGCGAGGTGCGCGGCCGGGGCCCAGGCGCCCCCCGGGGTGTACACCTCGACGCTGTCGAGGGGACGGTCGGACATGCCGCCGATCGCGAAGATGCGGCCGTCCGGGGTGGTCGCGGTGGCCACCCCCCAGCGGGCCGTCGCCAGCGGCGGCACCGTCGACCAGCGGTCGGTGTGAGGGTCGTAGGCCTCGACGGTGTCGAGGGGCCGGCCGTTGAGCCCGCCGATCGCGTAGATGCGGCCGTCCGAGGCGGCGGTGACCCCGAGCCAGGAGCGCGCCGTGGGCATCGGCGCCCGCGCCGTCCAGGCGGCGGTGGGGTGGCCGCGCAGGGCGGCGGTCCCGGCGAGCGCGGCCGCGGCGAGCACGGCGACGCCTCCGGCGGACGCGCCCAGCACCAGGGTGCGGCGGCGCGGCCGCCGGCCCGGGCCGGGCAGCTCCCGGGTGCCCCCGGTCACCACCGCGGTGGCCCCGCGCCCGGCCCGCTGCGGCGGGGTGCCGACCAGCTCGACGGTGTCGCCGGTCTCGATGCCCAGCACCAGCGGCTCGGGGAGGGTGGCGCCGCCCGCACGGGCGGCGCCGCGGAGCTCCATCCCCAGGTCGAGGGCGGAGGGCGGCCGCTCCCCCGGGCTCTTCGCCATCGCCCGCTCGAGCACCGAGCAGACCGGACCGGGGACCCCCTGGGCGCGCAGGTCGGGGACCGGGCGGCTGCCGATCCGGGCGATCATCGCCAGGCTGTCGGGACCGGGGTCGCCGTCACCGGCGAACGCCGGACGGCCCCGGATCAGGGTGTGGACCGTGGAGGCGAGGGCATAGACGTCGCTGACCACCGAGGGCCGGCCGCCGGCGAGCAGCTCCGGCGCGGCGTGGGGGATGCTCGCCACCACCGCCTCGCCGCGGGTGGCCACGGCCCCCTGCAGCTGGGCGACACCGAAGTCGGCCAGCTTGGGCTCGCCGAAGGCGGAGAGGAGCACGTTCTCGGGCTTCACGTCGCGGTGGAGCAGCCCGGCGCGGTGGGCGGTCTCGAGGGCGCCCGAGATGCGGATGCCGGCGAGCACCGCCTCCTGCCAGGGCACCGGTCCGCTGGCGCGGAGCCGGTCGGCCAGGGTGCCCCCCGGCTCGAAGCCCATCACCAGGTACGGGTTCCCCGCGTCGGTGAAGCCGGCGGAGTGGACGGTGACGATGTGCGGATGCCCGGAGAGCGCGCCCATGGCGCGGAGCTCGCGCCCCAGCCGCCGCCGAGTCTCGGCCTCCAGCCCGGCCTGGCCGAGCACCTTGACGGCGACGGTCCGGCCGAACTCGGGCTGCCAGGCGCGGTAGACGGCGCCGAAGCCGCCGCGCCCGATCTCGACGGCGTGCTCGCACCCGGGGACGCCGAGGTCGACCCCGGCCGGGGTCGACCCCTGCTGCTCACCACGCTCTCCCGCGCTCTTCACTGTTGAACCATCGTGCAGACTCCGGCGCCGGTTATCAACCTGACGATGGCGCACCGCGGGAATGGGGCCGGAGCCGGCGACCCGCGGACGGGTCGCACAAGCCCGCCGCCCGCACTTCTGTGCGGCCCGCCGTCGATTGCAAAACCCCGGCTCGCCTACTGTCATCCCATGGCACAGCTTGCCGCCTTCCTCCCCGACCCCGACGGCCATCGCCGCCTCGTCGCCTGCCCGCGGTGTGAGTGCCGCCGGCGTGGCATCAGCGAGGTGGCGGGAGACCTCGTCGGTCATTGCCTGCGCTGTGGCGAGATCCTCGAGTCGCCCCTGGAGGTGGAGAGCCTCCTGGTGGCGCGTGCCCGCGACGAGCGGGTCCTGCGGGTCCACGCCGCCTCCTCGACGGCGACCTAGCCTATTTCCTCCTCGCTGGGACCGCGAGAGCCTGTCTCGCGGTCTCCGGCGGGGGCAAACGGCACGGCACGGTCGTCCGACCCCTCGCGCCCGGTACGATCTCCGGCGTGCCGGGCATGTCCGAGGTCTCCGTGACCACCGCCGACCGCCTTCGCGCCGAGGGTCATCGCATCCTCGACGTCCGCGAGGACGACGAGTACGCGGCCGGACACATCGCCGGAGCCGTCCACGTGCCGCTGATGCAGATCCCGGCACGCGCCGCCGAGCTCGACCGCGAGGCCGAGTGGCTGGCCGTCTGCCGGGTCGGCGGGCGCAGCCTCCAGGCCACCGCCTATCTCGCCCGGCTGGGACTGCGGGTCAGCAACGTCGAGGGGGGCATGGAGGCCTGGGCGCATGCCGGCCTGCCCTTCGAGAGCGCCGCGGGCGGCCCCGGCCGGGTGATCTAGCGTCCTCCGGCCGGGGCCGCCTGACCCTCGTGGACTAGCGGTTGTGGGCGGCGGGAACCTCGCCGCGCCAGGCGCCGGTCTCCGAGCCGCGCTTCTCGATGAACTCCTTGAACCGCTCCAGGTCCTTCTCGATGCGGCGGCCGAGCACGCCGAGGGCGTCACCCACGGTCTCCACCACCCCCTGGGGCTCGGTCTCCATCAGCAGCACCACCCGGGTGGTGCCGTCGTCGATGCGGTGGAAGTCGACGGCGCCGCTGTTGGGCTGGCCGGAGGTGCTCCGCCAGGCGATGCGGACGTCGGGGATCTGCTCGGTGATCCGGGCGTCCCACTCCGTCTCCCTGCCGCCGATCCTCGCCTTCCAGTGGAGGGTGGTGTCGCCCTTCTGGACGACGCTCTCGACCCCCTCCATGAACTGGGGGAAGCTCTCGAACTGGGTCCACTGGTTGTAGGCGGTGCTGACCGGGACGCTGACGTCGATCGACTTGCACATGCTGGCCATGGTTCTCGGGTGCCTCCTGGGGAACGTGCGTTGCTAGTGGTCGACGATCAATAAACATGATATCGACGCTGCACCCTATGGCGCCCCCGCGGCGGGCCCGTCCCGATCAGTCGCGACGGCGGAAGCCGTACACCCCGAGGCCGAGCATGACCGCGCCGAAGCCGAGCAGGAGGGCGGCCTCGGCGAGCACCGGGACGGTGTGGCCGGCGATGCTCACGGCGGCGACCTGGTCGAGCATCCCCTGGGGCACGCCGGCGCCGGCGAGCAGCACGTGGCGCACCGGGGCGATCCCGTAGGCGACCGGGTCGAGGCGGGTGAGAACGGTCATCCAGCCGGGCAGCCCGTTGAGCGGGAACAGCGCGCCGCTGAGGAAGAACATCGGCATCAGCAGCAGGTTCATCACCATCTGGAAGCCCTGCATCGAGCGCATCCGCGCCGCCAGCGCCACCCCGAGCGCGCTCAGCGAGAACGCGAGGATGAAGAGCAGCGGGATCGCCTCGAGGACGCTGACCAGGCTGAGGTGCACCCCGGCGACGGGGGCGAAGGCGAGCATCACCATCCCCTGGATCATCGACTGGGTGGCGCCGCCGAGCGCCTTGCCGATGGCCACCGCGGAGCGGTTGATCGGCGCCACGAGGATCTCGCGGAGGAAGCCGAACTCGCGGTCCCAGACGATCGACATGGCGCTGAAGATCGCGGTGAAGAGGATCGCCATGCCCACCACCCCGGGGAACATGAAGCGCACGTAGCCGACCGCGCCGGGGGCGGCGGCGGCGCCGAGCATGCCCCGGCCCCCGCCGCCGAGCGACGAGGAGAGACCCACGCCGAACACCAGCAGATAGAGCAGCGGCTGGGCCAGCGAGATCACCAGGCGCACCCGGTCGCGGGTGTAGCGCACCAGGTCGCGGTACCAGATCACGTAGATCGCCCGTGCCGTTCCCGCCCACACGCCGCTGCCGCGGGTGACCCGCGCGCCCTGGAGCACGCTCATCGCCGGCGTCCTCCCCACATCTGCCCCATCCGGCGCAGCTGGCTCTGGGCGTCGGCCGAGACGTCGCGGATCGCCCGCCCGGTGAGCTTGAGGAAGACGTCGTCGAGGCTGGGACGGCGCACCGTCACCGAGCGCACCGGCACCCCGAGCGCGCCGATCAGCCGGGGCACGAAGCCGGCGCCGTCGCTGACCTCGATGTGCAGCCCGCTGCCGTCCAGGGTCGGGGTCACGTCCAGCCGCTCGGCGATCTCGACGGCGGCGCGGGCGTCGTCGTCGGTGCTCAGCGTCACCACGTCACCGCCGACCCGGGCCTTCAGCTCCTCGGGAGTGCCCAGGGCGACGATGCTGCCGTGGTCGATGATCGCGATCCGGTCGCACCACTCCGCCTCGTCCATGTAGTGCGTGGTCATGAACATGGTGAGGTCGCGGTCGCGGCGCAGCCGCTGCAGGTGCTCCCAGATGTTGGCGCGGGTCTGCGGATCGAGGCCCTGGGTGGGCTCGTCGAGAAAGAGCACCTCGGGGGTGTGGAGGATGCCGCGGGCGATCTCGAGCCGGCGCCGCATCCCGCCGGAGAAGGTGCGCACCGGCGACTCCGCGCGCTCGGACAGCTCGACGGTGCGCAGCGAGTCGTCGATGCGCCGGCGCCGCTCGGCGCGCGGCACACCGTAGACCAGCGCGTGGAACTGCAGGTTCTCGCGCGCGGTGAGCTGGTCGTCGAGAGACGGGTCCTGGAAGATGAGGCCGATGCTCTGGCGCACCGCGTGCGGGTCGCGGGCGACGTCGTGGCCGGCGACGGTGGCGGTGCCCGCGCTCGCCTTCAGCAGGGTGCAGAGGATGGAGATGGTGGTCGACTTCCCGGCGCCGTTGGGTCCGAGGAACCCGAAGATCTCGCCACGCCGCACCTCGAGGTCGATGCCCCGAACCGCCTCGATGGCGCCGTAGCGCTTGGCCAGTCCGCGGACCTGGATGATCGGATCGCCCGCGGCGGCGTGACGCTCCTCGACGGGGTCGCGCGTGAGCACCTGCATGGGCGCAGTATCACCCCGCACGCGGGTTTCAACCCCCCGCCGGGCGACCTCGTCACGATCCCGTTGCGACCGCCGTCGACGGACCGGTCAGAAGGCTCCGGTGCCGTTGGGGGTGCCCAGCCCGGTGGGTCCGTTGTATCCGGGGGCCGGCCCCGCCTGGCACAGGTAGCTGTCGCAGAAGAAGTCGTTGCTGCCCTGCACCACCGGGTTGAGGGCGGTGCTGTGCGCGTACGGGTACGAGCCGGCGACCACCGACCCGGCATTGCCGGCGAGCGCGTAGATGCCGGCGATCAGCGGCGAGCCGATGCTGGTGCCACCCGCCTTGATCCATCCCGACGCCCCGTAGCTGTCGTACATCGCCACCCCGCTGGCGGGGTCGGCGACCGCGGAGACGTCGGCGATGGCGCGGTGCGCACAGCCGGGGTCGTGCTGCCACGACGGCTTCGGCTCGATGGTGCTGCAGCCGCTGCCCGAGCCGCTCCACGCGGTCTCGTCCCAGCCGCGCGCGTTCGAGCTTCGGGTCAGCGTGGTGCCGCCCACTGCGGTGACGAACGGCGACGCCGCCGGATACACGGGCTGGTAGCCGAGGTCGCCGGACGCGACCACCACGGCGATGCCGGGATGGTTGAAGAAGTGGTCCCAGCCGGTCTCCTTGTCACTCTCGACCACGCCCCAGCTGTTGGTGATCGCGACCACGCCGGGCGTCGCCGCGGCGACGTTCTCCGCCGCGCCCAGCGAGGGGATGTCCTGTCCGCCGGACTCGACGAGGAGGATCTTGCAGAGCGGGCACCCCGCCGACACCATGTCGAGGTCGAGCGAGATCTCCTTCGCCCAGTCGGCGTCGGCCGCGGGCAGCCGCCCGGTGCCGGTGGCGTCGACCTTCCGGAAGCAGCCGTTCGCGGTGGTGCACGCGGGCAGCCCGTAGGTGGTGCGGTAGACGGCGAGGTCGGCCTCGGCATTGGGATCGTCGTACGCGTCGACGACCGCGACGGTGCGTCCCTGACCGCCGGTGGCGGGGAGGTTGTACGCGGAGCGGAGGTCGGCCGGTCCGAGGCCGCGCGCGTGCGACGACGCGGTACCGCCGCGACCGCGCGGCGATGACGTCACCACCCGCGCGAAGCAGCGCGCCTGGTCGGGAGCGGCGGGGTGACACGCCGGTGAGGAGCTGATCGCGGCGACGGTCGTGGCGGTCTGCGGACGTGATCCGCCGGTGCTGCCGAGGGTGACCAGAACCCCCGCGACCAGGACCGCACAGCCCGTCCGGCGCAGCCTCCGCCCGGTCACCGGCAACCCTCCGATCCCTTCCTGACGACGGTGCTGTGTCGCACTGCAGGATACCGGGCTCGCGCCCGGCGTCAAGCCCCGGTGTACAGAGGCGTCAGGATGCGCAGCCGTCGCGGGGAATGAGCAGCGCCGGCACCTCGGGGATGTTCAGGAGGTTCACACCCCAGAGCTGGCCGAGCCATTCGAGGCTGTCCTGCGCCTCCACCTGCCACGCCTCCCAGCCGTGCGGGCCGGGCACCACCTCGGTCTTCAGCGGGGCCCAGCCCAGCGACTGCACGGTGCTGACGAACTGCTCGGTGTCGGGGAGGAACTCGGAGTCGTCGGTGCCGCCGCCGAGGT